>JBDSAN010000495.1:0-14708 GCA_039922115.1 Jatrophihabitantaceae bacterium | reverse complement strand
GGTTGTCGCCGTTGAGAACGCGCCGGGCCGGCTCGTACTCGCCGGCCGACGTGAGCTGATCGATCAGGCGGCGGTCCAGCTGGGTAAGGCCGGCGTGGCTTGCCGGCCGCTGCAGGTCTCGCATGCCTTTCACTCGCCACAGATGGCAGGTGCAGCTGATGGGTTGCGATCGGCCGCCCGCGCGATCGAGCATCAGCAACCAAGCATTTGCTGGATATCCGATACCACCGGCGAGCCGGTGACCGAACTCGATGCTGACTACTGGGTCGCCCACTTGCTGCAACCGGTCCGGTTCGGCGCTGCGATAGATGCGCTTTCCGGGCGCTGCGACACCTTCATCGAGGTGGGCCCGCACTCGACCCTGCTCGGTCAAGGTCGGGCCGTGCTGGCCGGCCGCGGCGGGCAGCACCGCTGGCTCAGTTCGTTGCAACGCGGTGGGGATGACTGGCGCAGCTTGCAGCGCGCGTTGGCAGAACTGCACGTTGCTGGCTTGCCGGTGAACTGGTCCGGTCTGGACCTGGGCCACCGACGGCGCCAGGTCACGGTGCCGCACGCGGTACTCGAGCCGACCAGACATTGGATCGCGTCCGGTCCGGGTCCTTCAGTGGTTCCGCCGGCCGCCGAGCTGACCGAGCGCCGTACCGCCCCGAACGAGACCGAGAATGCTCAAAGTTCGGTTGGTGATTCTGTTCAGGATGGTTCGGTCGAGGTGCTGCGCCAGGTGGCACGGATCAGCGGGTTCGATCCGTCCCGGCTGGAACCACGTCACCGCCTTGGCTCAGATCTCGGGTTCGACTCCCTGATGCGGACCGAGCTGCATCGCGCACTGGTGGCGGCGGCTCCCAGGCTGGATGGCCCGTTGCGACAGTCGTTGCCGGACGATCCGACGATTGCCGACATCGTCCGGGTGGCCGGTACCGGGTGGCCGGTTCAACCGAGCGAGCACTCGGCTGGTACTCAACCACCTGTCACGACCGAGCAGCTAGGCGAGTCACCGGCCTTCGAGCAGCCCCGGTCGATAGCCGCGCCAGCCGAGGTGAGGTTTACCGATTGGGCTGAGTACCGCGAGTTGCAGCAGCGCCTTACGCTGGCATCGAGTAGCGGGACCAACCCGTACGGACGCGTCCACGAGGGGTTCAACTCGGCGACCGCGACCGTGAATGGTCAACGCGCTCTGAACTTCGCCGCATTCAACTACCTGGGGCTCTCGCACCATCCGAGACTGCTGAAGGCTGCCTCAGCGGCGATCGCGCAGTACGGCACGTCCAGCTCCGCGACTCCGCTGCTGTGCGGTGAGACGCCCTTGCATCATGAGCTGGACCGCGAACTCGCCGACTTCCTTGGAACCGACGCCGCGATCGTGTTCTCCGGCGGGCACGCCACGAACGTAGCCACCGTTGGCCACCTGTTCGGCCCTGACGATCTGATCGTGCACGATGCGTGGATTCATGACAGCTCAGTGCGCGGCGCGATCCTGTCCGGTGCTCGCCGCCGGCCGTTCCCACACAACGACTGGCAGGCGCTGGACAGCCTTTTAACCTCGGCACGCGGGCGATACCGGCGGGTCCTGATAGTCATCGAGGGTGCTTACAGCCAGGACGGTGACCTGCCTGATCTGCCAGCCTTCATAAGGGTGAAACAACGCCATGCAGCGATGCTGATGGTGGACGAGGCGCACTCGATCGGCGTGCTCGGTGCTACCGGTCGCGGGATAGGTGAGCATTTTGGAGTGGACCGTAGTGACGTCGAGCTGTGGATGGGCACCATCAGCAAGGCGCTCGGCAGCCTCGGCGGCTACATCGCTGCCAGCCGCGAGATCGTGGAGTACCTCAAATTCACCACCCCGCTCTACATCTTCAGCACCGGCACGTCCCCGGCCAACGCGGCTGCGGCGCTGGAAGCCGTCCGGCTCATTCGTGACGAGCCGGAGCGGGTACACCGGTTGCAGTCGCTGAGCGAGTACTTCCGAGAGGGCGCCCGGCGACGCGGCTTCGACATCGGGGTATCGCGGGCTTCGGCGGTGATCCCGGTGATACTCGGCGACTGGGATCGTGCGATGCAGATCTCGAACACGCTGCTGGCTCGCGGCATCAACGTGATGCCGATCGGCTACCCGGCGGTGGATCCGGACGCCTGCCGCTTGCGGTTCTTTGTCAACGTCGACCACACCGAAGCAGATCTCGATCACGCCCTCGATGAGTTGGGAACCGCCATGACCGAACGAACTGATCAATCCGGACCTTCCCTTGCCGCGACCGATAGCTCGAACGGCACTGTGCGACCCGCGAGTCAGCTGAGCTCGCTCACGAGCATCGGCGAGGCCGATGTGTTGCTCACTGGCGCGACCGGGTTCATCGGTGGGCATCTGGCACGCGCGCTGGTCAGTCACGGGTACCGGGTGCGGGTGCTCGTCCGGCCGACTAGCAACCTGTCAGTCCTTGCTGGAGTACCGGTACAGCCCGCAGTGGGCGACCTGGCTGAGCCGGCCAGCCTGGACGCGGCGATGGTCGGAGTCCGCCACGTCTATCACTGCGCCGGAATGTCGGCTGACTGGGGGCGCTGGCAAGACTTTCACTCGATCAACGTCCAAGGCAGCACCAACCTCGCCGAGGCCGCGCATCGGGCCGGCTCGGTCGAGAGATTCGTGCACGTCAGCACCACCGACGTATTCGGCTATCCGGTCCGGCCCTGCGACGAGGACGGGCCATTGACCGACGTGGGCCTGCCCTACAACAAGAGCAAGCTGATGGGTGAGCGTTCGGTCCGGGAGGTTGCCGAGCGCACCGGACTCCCGCTCACCGTGATCCGCCCGGTCTCGGTCTACGGGCCGCGATCGAAAGACTTCGTGGTCGAGATCGCGACCTTGCTGCTGAAGAAGCAGATGGTGCTGATCGGTGGCGGTGCGGTGCCTGCGGGCCTGATCTATATCGACAATCTGACCGAGGCGATGATTGCGGCCTGCGAGTGCGAGGCAGCGGCAGGTCAGAGCTACAACCTGCGCGACGCCGAGTCCACGACCTGGCGGGACTACATCTGCGCCCTGGCTGCTGGTATCGGCGCGAAGCCGCCGTCGCTGAACCTGCCGTCGCCGGTCGCGATCGGCGTCGCTCGGACCTCCGAAACCGTATGGGGTGCCCTGAGGCTGAAGTCGCGACCGCTACTGACACGGCACGCGGTTCGGCTCTTCGATCGGGATCAGTCTTATGGAATCGAGCAAGCGAACCGAGACTTCGGCTTCAAGAGCAGGGTCGGATTCGCCGAGGGGATGCGGTTGACCGTGGACTGGCTGAATTCCGAAGCAGGCCGGGCTGCGGTGCCGGCAATGCCGAACCGGTCCGGCCAATGACAGCGGTGCTGCGCGACGCCAGTGGCTGGCTCCAGCCGCAACGACCGCTGTCTGCGGAGCTGCTGACGCTGTTTTGCTTCAGCTACGCAGGCGGCAGCCCTTCGGCCTTTCGTGGCTGGCAGGCTGAGCTGCCCGGTGTGCAGGTGGTACCGATCCTGCTGCCTGGCCGGTGCACTCGGCTTACCGAGCAACCCTGTGCCGAATCAGCAATCGCGGTAGGCGAGATCTCGGCTGCGATTGCCGCGTCGATGGAAGCTGGCCACTGTGACAGGTACGCGATGTTCGGGCATAGCATGGGCGCGTTGCTTGCGTACCAGACAGCCGTGCAACTGCGACGCGGGGGCAGGCGCAGACCAGCGCACCTGTTCGTCTCGGCAAGCAGGCCACCGCATCAGTACGGTCAGCAGGCGAGGCATCAGTGGTCAGATGACGAGTTGCGGTCCCTGGTGCGCGAACTGGGTGGACAGACAGCACAGGGACCACTCGCCGATGAGTTCTTGCAGCGGCGGCTACCGGCATTGCGCGCGGACCTGTCCATCTGTGACACCTACCGGTGGCGGCCCGAACCGCCGCTCGACTGCCCGATGACCGCCTTCGCCGGTACCGCCGATCCGATCGCCAATCCCGAGCAGGTCCTCGGCTGGCGCGAGTACACCTCGCGGTCCTTCGTAGCCCGAACGGTTGAGGACGATCACTTCTTCCTGCTCGCGCGAAATGGCCGCGAGCAGCTGCTGGCTCAACTCAAGAACGAGCTTTGCGAACCAGATGAATCTATCCAAGTGCCGTGCTATGGCACCTCGACGAATGGGACGGGCGCATGATCCCGATCGCAACCGCACCACCAAAGGCGCGCCGCAGCGGTAGCCAGCGGGTCCGCAGCGTGACCACGCTGGCGAAGGTGGCAACTCAGCCACAAGTCCCGCTGATGCTTGCGTTGTCGAAGCGCTTCGTCACGCCGGTATATCGGGCATCCTTCCTGGCCGGCGCGTCGAGCAGCGGCATGCTGCACTGGCTGGCCGTCCGCCCCTGCGACGTGGAATCGCTGGCCGCGCAGCTGGAGGTGAGCGACAAGGGATTGCTCAAGCTATGGCTGGATGCCGGCGTTCGGCTCGGTGACTTCTACGAGCGATTCGGCTGCTACGGGCTGAAGAGTTGGTCGGCCAAGTTGCTTGCCCGTTCCAGGCACGATGCAATCGCTGCAGGCCTGGAGGAGGTGTTGCGATACCACGTGCCGGCGCTACTAAATGGCCCGGAGATGCTGCGGGACGGCGATCGGTTCAGCCTGTCCGACCAGAACGGAGCGGTGATTGCCCGGGCAACTCGGGTCGTTCAGCCGCTGGTCGAGCAGGCGGTCTCGAGCGTGCTCGATCGTAGCGAGCCAGTACGGCTTCTCGAGATCGGATGTGGCACGGGTATCTACGTAAAGTACGCCGCACAGCTCAATCCACGACTGACCGCGCTGGCGATTGACCTGCAGGACGATGTCGTCGCCTTGGCCAGGAAGAACATGCGCAGCTGGAAACTCGATGAGCGGGTCGAGGTCCGGCAAGGTGACCTGCGGGAGCTGGCGCTGCAGCCGAGCTTCGACCTCATCACGATGCACAACAACATCTACTACTTCTCCGACGGTGAGCGGGTCGAGACCTTGCGCCGGGTACGCAGCATGCTCGCTCCGGGTGGCAAGTTCCTGCTCACGTCCTCCTGCCAGGGCGGCCACGTGAGCCTGGACATGCTGAACCTGTGGCTGGAGTACGCCGACTTTGGTGGCCCGCTGCCACGGGCTGATCGGATGGTCGAGCAGTTCGCCGAGGCAGGCTTCACCGATGTGCAGGCCGGCCGAGTGGTGGCTGGCGAGCAGTTCCGCGCCTTCGTCGGCAGCACCGACTGATCCTGAGGAGAGCCAACCTATGACAACGACCTACTTGGACCCAGCTGCTGGCCGGGCCGCGACGCCGACGAACCTGGTGGTGCCGCTCGGACGGGGCCGGCGGGTTCCAGCTGCCCGGCTGGGCGGTAAGGGTGCCCGGCTGGATCAACTGCTAAGGGCCGGAGCGCCGGTGCCGCCCGCCTTCTGCCTAACCATTGAGTTGTTTGACCTGTTCCTGGATCGAACCGGGCTGCGGCGAGAGATAATCGGAGCCTCACCGGCGACCGTACGAGAGATGATTCGAGCGCGCAAAATCCCGGCCGACCTGGCCGAGGTCGTGCTCGGTGCCTATCACCAACTCGACGGCGAGGTGGTGGCGGTGCGATCCTCGGCCGCCGCCGAAGACGCGGCAGATCAATCATTTGCCGGCCAGCACGACACGGTACTCGGGGTCAGCGGCGATGCGCAGCTGCTTGAGGCTGTTCGCACCTGCTGGGCCTCGCTCTGGTCAGAGCGAGCTATGGCCTATCGGGCACCCGATGCCGAGCCGGGCAGGATGGCCGTAGTCGTGCAGCGCCTGGTCGAGGCTGAGGTCAGTGGCGTGCTCTTTACAGTAGATCCGGTGAGTGGACGCCCGAACCGCATGGTCGTCGAGGCCTGCCACGGTCTCGGCGAAGGGCTGGTGTCGGGTCGAGTGTCCAGCGATTCGTTCGTGATCGATGACCGGACGTTGGCCGTGATCGAGGAGAACATCCGGTACAAGGTCACTCAGTGCACGACCCTGGAGCCCGGCCGAGTCGGCTTGACCAAGGTCGATGCCCGCACCCGTAACGCACCGTGCCTTACCCGCGACCAGCTGCGGGGGCTCAGCGAATTGGCGCTGAAGGTGCGTGGAAATTTCGGTGCCGAGCAGGACATCGAGTGGGCGATGGCTGATGGCGTGCTCTGGTTGTTGCAGAGCCGGCCGATTACCACCACCGCGATCGACAGCTCGCCGCGGTCGCCCTACGTTGAAACGCAGCATGATTCAGTAATGCGCGGCACGCTCTGGTCACGGATGGACATCGGCGAGATCTTCGTCGGTCGGATGAGTCCGCTTGGATTGAGTTTTGCCCGTTACCACCAGATGAATGTGCATTCAGGATGCGCCGCTGCGGTCGGCGTGCGCGACACCGGCGATCCGGTCGGCTATATGGGCTACCTGCACGGGCACGTCTACCTCAACGTGTCGTACACCGCGTACCTGCTGAGCCAATGCCTGCCCACCCGCGATCAGAGCCACTTCACCACGCGATTCGTCAGCGAGGAGGTGGATCTGTCCACCTATCGCAACCCGTTCGGATCGCAACCCGGCGGTACTGATGACCTGAAGGCTGGCCTGCACTGGGCCAGGGTCACCGTCCGGGAGTTGTTGAGGATGAAGGGCAAGGCCGCCGAGATGTCCCGGTCTCGGTTGCGCGAGTTCGATCGGGCACGGGGCTTGGACCTTTCGAAGCTGAGCCGTGCGGATCTGCACGCCGAACTGGAGCGCTACCTGGCTCACTACTACGACATGCACGTCGGCTACATGCCCTTCTACATCAACGCATTCAGCGCCTATGGCGTGCTCGTCGAGCTGTGCGCGAGCTGGCTCGGCAACGCGGGAAGTAACCTGCAGAACCGCATCAAGACCGACATGTCGAGCCTGCGAACGGTGGCTTCAGCGCGTGAAGTCTGGGAGCTGACCAGGGCGGCGCAGGCTGCACCCGCAGTGCTGCAGATCATCCAGCAGAGACCGTTGGATGCAATTGTTCAGGCGCTCCAAGAGCACCCGGACGGTCGACGATACTGGAACCGGCACATGGCCCCCTTCCTTCGCGCCAACGGGGTGCGTGGCCACCAGGAGATGGAGTTGACGAACCCGCGCTGGGTCGACGATCCGTCCTACCTGTTCCAGATGATTCGACGATACGCGGACGAGGGATTCGCCATCGATGCGGTAGTCGGGCGGGGTCGTTCCGAGGATGAGTTGGACACCAGCGAGCTGCTGGCCGGCCTGCCGCTACACCGGCGCCGGATCCTGCAGACCGTCCTGAATCTCTACACCACCTGCAGCGAACTCCGCGAGGTGGCCCGGATGGCGATGATCACGTCGTTGTGGACGATGCGTCGACTGATCTACTCGCTGGGCGAACGGTTGGTGGCCGAGGGTGCCTTGCAGAGCGTGGACGAGGTTGCCTACCTCGACTTCGCGCAGATCAGGCAGTACCTGGCTAGCGATGAAGACAGTCGGCTAGCTTTCCCCAGAGGCGCCATCGAGCAGGCCCGGCTGCAGCACGAGTATCAGAACCGGTTGCCGGAGCCGCCGCTGAGCTTCATCGGTGAGTACGACCCGACGGCAGCGCCGGCCAAGCCGGCGAGCACCCATTCCGAAGCGGTGAGTGGCGTGCCCGCTAGCCCGGGCCGGGTCACCGGTCGTGCTCGGATAATCGAAGATCTGGCCTGGCAGGCCGACGAATTCCAGACCGGCGAGATCCTGGTAACCCGCTACACCGACGCGTCCTGGACGCCGCTGTTCGCGATCGCCGGCGCGGTCGTCACGGACATCGGCTCGATGCTGTCGCATAGCTCGATCGTCTCGCGCGAGTTCAAGGTTCCATCAGTCGTCAACACCAAGAACGCAACTCAGCGGATCAACACCGGCGACATCATCACCGTCGATGGCAACACCGGCGTCGTGCAGATAGTCAGCCAGGACGGCGCATCGCCGAACGACAGCACGGCCGAGAAGGAGATCTCAGCATGATTCGAAACCAGTGGTATCCGATCCTGTTGCCGGAGGACATCAAGAACGACAAGCCCTTCGGAGTCAAGCGGTTGGGCCAGAACTTGGTGCTCTGGCGCGACATCGAAGGCAACCTGGTCTGCCAGGACGCGCGTTGCCCACACAAGGGCGCCGACCTTGGTGATGGCCGGCTACGTGGCAACTCGGTGGAGTGCCGATATCACGGATTCCGTTACGGTCCGGACGGCCGGTGCGTCGCGGTGCCCAGCCTGGGTAGCGACGCCCGGATTCCGGCGACTTTGAAGGTGAAACGGTATCCGGTACGCGAGCACGTTGGTCTGGTCTGGCTGTGGTGGGGCGATGACCGCGAGGAGCTGCCGGAGATCCTCGTACCACCGGAGGTTGAACACAATCCGCGGCTGTACGCCACGATGCGGTGGACCCGTCCGGTGCACTACACGCGTTACATCGAGAGCGTTCTGGAGTTCTATCACGTCACCTTCGTGCACCGTGACCACTGGTTCAACGCGGTGGACTACCTGTTCCTCTACGGCACCCTTCGCAAGCTCGGGCTGGACGGGCGACGAAGGTACCTGGCTGCGACCAAGGTCGAGAACAGCCACCTCGAGGTGGACGGCCTGACGTTGCGCTACTCCTTCGACCACTGCGAGGAGATCGACCCGACCAACACCAATCACTACGACGTGACCTTCGCGTTCCCGTCGATGTCTCATATCGTCAGCAAGCAGTTCGAGGTCACCGCCTGGTTCGCTCCGATCGACGATGAGAACACCGAGATCATCCTGCGTTGGTATGAGTTCCCGCGATTGAAGCCTGCGCTGCGTAGCGAGCGACTGCGCCGGGCGTTTCCGAAGATGTCGCTGTACATGGAGAAATGGGTGCAGGACCCGCAGGACGTTCGGGTGCTGGAGCGGCAGGAACCTAAGATGAGCGGCCGCGGGGCCAGCAAGTTCATTCCGATTGATGAGTTGAATGCGAAATACGTTGCCATGCGCACCCAGCTACTCGCCGAGAACAACGGTGTCGTAGCGGAGCAAGCCGACGAGCCCTCGGCAGGCCCGCAACGGCCGGCTCGTAAGCGGGCCGCCGCGCCACGGGCGCGAAGCACCAAAACAGCGGTGAATGGCAAGGCTTCGACGAACGGTAAGGCTTCGACGAACGGCAGGTCCTTGGCCGAGGGCAAGGCTTCGGCTGGTGCGGTTTCGAACAACGGTGCCCCCATCGCTCGGCAGTCTCCCGCGAGCAAGGAGGAGGCGGAGGAGGTCAGCAGGTCGGCCTGAACCGGTAGGTACTCGCAGCGCGCTGACGGAGGTACAGGAGGTGGAGCGGTGGAACCCATTGCGATAGTCGCTGCGAGCAATCTGCGCGGCGAACCGCATGATCCGCAGCTAGCAGCGCTGCCGGTAGATCTCGCAGCCCTCGGTATACCACCGGTCCAGGCCGGCCCGATGGCGCGGATGCAGGTGCTGATGCTCGATGCCGCGAGGCGCTGCCTGGCGGGGCCGGTTGCTGCCAAGCTGGCCAAGCAGCAGACCGACGTCGTGGTGGCAGTGCGAGGTGGCCTGGATCGCCAGTATGCCAATGCCCTGCGGGTGGAATCCAGCCGATACGTCGGTGCGGTCGGCGAGGTGCTACGGGCCGACTTCGACGAAGTTGTGGCTGACCAGGCGGTGCAACAGTTGAGCCGCCTGGTACTCGATCACGTGGGAGCCTCCTCGCATGATCGGGTCGGCGAGATGGCCAGCTCGATCCCGGCCCGGATTGCCGCCGCGTTCTCGCTGCAGGGGCGCACGCTGGCCGTCGAAGCAGCTGAGGCAAGTTCGCATCTCGCGCTCTGGCACGCCATGACCTGCTTGCGGTCAGGCTCGGCAGCGGCCAGCTTGGTGTTGGCTGGCGAGCGGAGCGAGGGCGAGTTCGCCGACTCACTGCGCAGGGCCAAGCAGAATCAGCTGAACGGTGAGTGCGAACCACAGCAGCCGGCGACGATCACCGCCCTGTTGCTCAAGACCAGGGCGACCGCGCTACGCGATGGCGACGAAGTGCTGGCCCACTTGCTCGAATGCCAGTGGACGCAGCTGCCTCGCTCGGGCACCTTCCGCCCACCGCCCTTCGAGCGGGTCCTCGACGGCGCAACCGCAGTCGCGGTCGAGGGCAATCTCGGTGATCTCTACGACCTCATTGTCGGCATGGGTGAAAAGCAACTGGTGCCGGGCTGGCTACCTGGTCGTAGCGATCTTCGGTGGCCGCCCGGGCCTGGCGGTGCTCCGCGTCGGGCGGCCCTGACTGCGCACGCGACCACCGGTAGCCGGGCCGAAATCGTCATTGAGGAGCCGCTTCCGGTTGCTGCCGGCGTCGGGCCCCCGCAGCCTGCCGGGAGCCGTGTCCGGCCGGCACCCGCTGCGGGCACCCGCGCGCCGATCGCAGTGGTGGCGCGGGGAGCGCTCTTCTCCCAGATCGCGGACGCCGAGCAGTTCTGGGAGGTGGTCAGTGGCGGCCGGGATGCGCTCGCCCCGTTGCCTGCCGAAGCCTTTGATCGGCAGCTCTACCACCGGCCCGGGCAGGTCAGGCTCGATACGAGCTACACCGACCTCGGTGGGCACGTGCCCGCGCCGCAATCGGCCCCGCCGGGCATTGTGATTCCGCCAGCGCGCTACGCCCAGCTGGATGTCGCTCAGCGTGCAGCGCTGCAGGTGGCGGCCGAGCTATTCGGTGGCTGCCGTGCCGGGCTGCCCGGGCGTGGGCTCGTAGCGCTAGGCAGCACGCTGGGCCTCGGTTCCGCGCGAACCCGGCACGCACACAGCCAACTGCACCGACTCGGTGCCTTGCTCGACGGGGTTACTTCGCTTGCGGGACTGCATCCAGACCAGATTGCCGAGTTGCACAAGCTAGCCCTTGAGCGCTGCGCAATTGAAGTACCAGCGCCGACAGCCAATCTGGCCGACGGCGTGCTGGCCAGCGGTGCGGCTGCCCTGATTGCCAACGAGTTCGGGCTGGCCGCGATCCCCGTTGCCGTCGAAGCTGCCTGCGCCTCCGCGCTGGCTGCGATCGACCTGGCAATGCACGCCCTGTGGGCCGGTTCGATCGATTACGCGGTAGTAGGCGGTGTGGAGTTTCCCTGCACGGAGCGCGATCTGGTCCTGTGCAGCGCGCTCGGCCTGCTATCCGGCAGCCGCATCACCCCCTTCGACGCCGCCGCCGACGGCTTTACCCCGGGCGATGGCTGCGCGCTCTTCCTGCTCAAGCGGCTGCCGGACGCTGTGTCGGCCGGGGATCGGGTGCTCGGGCTGCTGGCCGGCAGCGGGGCCTCCAATGACGCCAAATCCCTCATCGCGCCAGATCCCGCCGGCCAGGCGCTGGCGATGCGGCGTGCCTTCAACGGACTGGACTTCGGTCCGCACGCGGTGGATTACCTCGAAGCGCATGGGACGGGAACCAAGGTCGGCGATCGGGTAGAGCTTGAGGCCATCACCGAGGTCTATGGCGGGCGCGAGCCCGACCGACCGCTGGTCATCGGCTCGGTCAAAAGCTACCTCGGCCACACCTTCGCTGCTGCCGGCGGCGCTGGCTTGCTCCGCGCACTGGCCGCGATCGAGGCTGCGGCGACCCCGCCTAATACCAACTTTCGGTGCATCAACCCAGCCCTACGTCCGGCCGACATCCCCGCGGTCATCGGTTGCGAGCGCCTCGCGTGGCCGGCACCGGCCAATGGACCACGTCGTGCCGCAGTCAGCTCCTTCGGCACCGGGGGCATCAACTATCACCTGCTTGTCGAGGAGTATCAGCAGCCATGAAGTTCGACTTGGAACCTGACGTCGTCGAAATGGCCGACGCGGTAAGTGCATTCGCAGCCAACCGGCTTGCCGGTCCGGCCACCGGTGACCTCGATTCGTTCCGAGGTCGATGGCGGCTGCTCGCAGAGCAGGGGCTCACCGGTATGCCGTTGCCGGTCGAGTACGGCGGCGGCGGGCTGGACGCCGTCGCGTCGGCAGCACTCACCGAAGCGCTCGGCTACGGCTGCCCCGACACCGGCCTGGCGTTCTCGCTAGCGGCGCATCTGTATGCGTGTTTGGTGCCACTGAATGCCTTTGCCAGCCAACGCCAACGACGGGAGCTGCTGCCTGGCCTGGCTAGCGGGCAGTTGATCGCTGCGCATGCGATCACCGAACCCGAGGCAGGTTCGCAGGCGTTCAACCTGAGCACCACGGCGCAACGGCAGGGCCAACACTACGTGCTGAACGGCAACAAGTGCTTCGTAACCAACGCGCCGGTCGCGGATGTGTTCATCGTGCAATGCACGACCAACCGCGATGCCGGCTACTTCGGCCTGACGTCCTTCGTCGTCATGGCCAGCAATCCGGGCCTTCGGGTAGGACCGCCGCACGCGAAGGTCGGCTTGCACGGCTCGCCGACCGCTGATGTCTGGTTCGACAATTGCGTGGTGCCGGTCGACGCGGTGCTCGGTGAGGTCGGCGGGGGCGCAGGCGTGTTCGGCTCGTCGATGGCTTGGGAACGAACCTGCCTGTTCGCGGCATTCCTGGGCGCCATGCGGCGGCTGATCGAGTCAACCAGCAGGTACGTCCGCGAGCGGGAGCAGTTCGGTGTGGCGATCGGAACTTTCCAAGCGGTGAGCCATGAGGTAGTGAACATGCACCTTCGCTACGAGGCGGCCCGGCTGATGCTCTACCGCTCCGCGGCGGCGCTGGCGAATGGTTCGGTTGACGAATTGCTGCCGGCAATGGCCAAGATCGCCGTCTCCGAGGCTGCGGTAGCTACCGGGCTGGCCGCGGTGCAGCTACGCGGCGCGCTTGGCGTGCTCGACGGCGAGGCCGAGACGTTCCTTCGCGACGCCCTGCCGTCCCGGATCTTCTCCGGTACCAATGAGATTCAGCGTAACAACATCGCGAGGGTCCTCGGGCTGGCCGATCGGCCGGTACTGCGCAAGGTTGGCCGGCGATGAACGTCATCGTGCACCGGATCGAATTGCTGCCGGGTATCACCAGTGAACAATTCGAGCGCTGGGTCCAGCACGTCGACTATGTCGGCTGCCTCGAGTTGCCCAGCGTGCTGGCCTTCAGCGTGCACCCACATGCCGGCCGGTCGGGCCAGTACTTTGAGGTGATCACGGTGACCAGCGCGGCGGACTTCGAACGTGACATGGCCACTCCTGCATTCGGTCGGTTGGCCCGAGGCTTCGAAGAACTCGCCGCCGTTCGCGAAGAGCTTGCCGGCCCGGCAATACCACCCGGTTACCGGGCCTGCTGACTTCTCACCAGGGTGCCTGACGTCATCGCATGGTCAGCGGGCGGTCAGTTGGCCCGGCCATGCTCAGGTTGGAGGTCGCCGCCCTCTGCGCGCGAATGCCGCGTAAAGCAAATAGCAAACCGGCATGCACCGCTGCCGGGGGAGGAGTTCAGTGAGCATCGACTACGACGTCATTGTGATTGGCGGAGGGCCAGCCGGCTCGACCGCGGCAGGCCTGCTGGCCAAAGCCGGCCGGCGGGTCCTGGTGTTGGAACGCGAGAAGTTTCCGCGCTATCACGTCGGCGAATCCCTTGTTCCTGGGGTCATGCCGGTCCTGGACGAACTCGGCGTGCGCGAGACGATAGAGCGCGCCGGCTTCATCCACAAGCACGGTACGACGCTGCGCTGGGGCGCCGAGCGTGAGCTGTGGACGATCCATTTCGACGAGGCAGGTCCATGGGAATACGCCTATGAGGTGCAGCGAGCGGACTTCGACAACGCGCTGCTGACCAATGCCCGGGCCCTTGGCGCGACCGTAATCGAGGAAGCCGAGGTTATCGAGGCGATCGACGAGAATGGTCGCTGCGTCGGGGTTCGGTATCGGCACGGCAGGCGCGGCGAACCGATTGAGGTTCGGGCCGCCTATGTCATTGACGCTTCGGGTCAGGGCAAGCTGATGGCCCGCCGGGACGGACTGTTGAACTGGCATGAGGACCTGCGCAATGTCGCCATCTGGACGTACTTCCAAGGCGGTAGCCAGTTGCCCGGGATCGACCGGGGCAACATTCTCACCGAGTACCACCAGGATGGCTGGGTCTGGGTCATCCCGTTCAATGACGGCACCCGCAGCGTCGGCTTCGTGAGCCCGTACCAGCAGTACAGCTCAGCAGGTTTGACGCCAGGCGAGTTTTTCGAGTCGCGGCTGGCTGTTGCGCCCGAGGCACAGCGCCTGCTCGAGGGGGCGACCCGGATTGCGGACTACCGCACCACCAAGGATTGGTCATACTCCTGCAGCAGGTTCTCCGGTCCTGGTTATGTCATGGTCGGTGATGCGGCGGCGTTCGTGGACCCGCTGTTCTCGACTGGTGTGATGCTGGCGATGAAGAGCGCCTCGGTGGCCGCACATGCGGTCGATGCGATCCTCAGCGAGCCGAGCCGCGAGCAACACTGTCAGCAGGCGTTCGAGGCGAGCTACCGCGACTTCTTCGATACCGTCGTATCGTTCGTCCGATACTTCTACGATGCTCGCCGGCAGCGGGTGGACTACTGGGCTCGAGCGCAGGAGTTGGTCGATCCGGTGCGTGAGCTCGAGCAGCGGGCAGACTTCATCCGGCTGATCTCAGGGCTTGCCGGGCAGCTCACCGTGATGGAGTTCGACGCGAACGCCGATGAGCAGGCGGCGCTGGCTGGCTAGCAGCTCCGTGCAAGCCAACATAGAAGTGGCCGTCCCGGTGCGACTGGGACGGCCA
>JBDSAN010000494.1:0-9059 GCA_039922115.1 Jatrophihabitantaceae bacterium | reverse complement strand
CGGTCGGCGTGGTCGATACCGCTGAGGTGGCCGGCGTGCAGCGGTTGCCGATCGCCGCGCTCACCGACCCGGCCAACCGGTTCACCGTGCTGCACCCGTCCGGTTTCACCGGGCCTGGCTTCGAGGTCGCCGGCCTGTTCGTCTGGGGCTTCACCGCGGGACTGCTCGATCGGCTGCTGCGGCTGGCCGGCTGGGAACTGCCCTGGGACCGCTCGGTGATCCGTCCGGTGGCGGGGTGAACGGCCGGCCGCCAGCTCGCTCAGGCGGGCCGGGTACGGTCGGTCAGGTGCTGAGCCCTCGCAGGAACAGGTCGATCTGCTGGCTGCTCGTGGCGGCCGCGCTTCCGCTGGCCGGCTGCCAGACCCAGTCAGCCATCAATCGCGAACCGCACACCGGCAGCACCACCGCCTCGGCGACCGACGGGGTGCAGCAGGTCACCATCACCACCGACCAGAGCTACCGGTTCAGCCCGTCCACCATCACCGTCCACCCGGGCAAGGTGAAAATCACGCTCAGCCACACCGGCACCGGCGCGCCGCATGACTGGTCGCTGTCCGGTTTCCCGGCCGATAACGTGGGCCTGGTGACACCGGGCCAGACCAAGTCGGTCGAGTTCACCGCCCCGGCGCCCGGTCGTTACACCTTCGTGTGCACCATCCACATCGCCCAGGGCCAGACCGGCACGCTCGTCGTGCTGCCCAGCTGAGGACGGCCCGGGTGCGGCCGGATCTGCTCGACCTGATCGTGGTCATCGCCGCGGTCGGCTACGCGGTGGGCGGCTATCGCAACGGCGCGGTGCTCGCGGCGCTGTCCTTCGGCGGATTCTTCGGCGGCGCTGCGATCGGGGCCCAGCTGGCCAAGCCGATCGGACGGGTGCTGGCCAACGGCGGTGCGCAGGTGCCGGTGGCGATCGTGTGCGTGCTGTTCTTCGCCCTGGTCGGTCAGCTGTTCGCGGTCTGGCTCGGTGGCCGGTTGCGGTCCCAGGTGACCTGGCGGCCGGCCCGCCAGCTAGACCACGTGATCGGCGCGCTGTTCTCGGCGATCGCGGTGCTGCTGGTGGCCTGGATGGTGGCAGTGCCGCTGGCGGTCGCGCCCTACCCGAAGGTGGCCGGCGAGGTCCGCCGGTCGGTGGTGATCCGGGCGGTCGACAACGCGCTGCCCGACAGCATTCGTAACCTCTACAACTCGTTGCGGCTGTTCGTTGATCGCAGCGGGTTTCCGCAGGTGTTCGGCACCCTGCAGCCGACCAGGATCGTGGACGTGCCGCCGGCCGACCCGGCGCTGCTGCATTCCCAGGCGGTCGCCGACAGCCGCGATTCGGTGCTCAAGGTCCGGTCGGTTGCTCGCAGCTGCGATCGTGGCATCGAGGGATCCAGCTTCGTCTACGCGCCGGAACGGGTCCTGACCAACGCGCACGTGGTGGCCGGCGCCACCGAGGTGCGGGTGCAGGCGGCCAATGGCTGGCTTGCTGCCCAGGTGGTGCTGTTCGATCCGGGACGTGACATCGCGGTGCTGCGGGTGCCTGGGCTCAAGGCCGCGCCGCTGAAGCTGTCCAGCACGGTTGCCCAAACCGGGCAGGACGCGATCGTGCTCGGCTACCCGCAGGATGGCCCGTTCGACGTGCGGCCGGCCCGAGTCCGGGACCGGGAGCGGATCACCGGGCACGACATCTACGGCCAGCTGTCGGTCGATCGCGATATCTACACGATCAGGTCGGTGGTGCGGGCCGGCAACTCGGGTGGGCCGCTGATCTCGACGTCCGGCTCGGTGCTGGGCATCGTGTTCGCTTCGGCGCTGGATTCGGCTGACACCGGCTTCGTGTTGACCGCGCAAGAGGCGGCCGGTGATGCCATTCGCGGCCGTACCGCGAGCGCCGCGGTGAGCACCGGCAACTGCGACTGAGCGCCGACTGAGCCAACCGCTTAACCAAGCCCGGCGTTAGCCGAGCTTGGCCCAACGGATCAGTTCGGCCGAAACCCGGTCCGGCGCCTCGTGCTGTGGAAAGTGCCCGATGCCGTTGAGCAGCCGCCACTCGTAGTCGGCGGCGACGTAGCGCGAGGATCCCTGCGCGGTGCTGGCCAGCACGCAACCGTCGAAGTCGCCGTGCAGCTGCAACACCGGACGGTCGATCGGCTGGCGCATCGTCTCGGCGTAGGCACGCCCGTCCGGTCGGGGTAGCGAGCGAACCGCCCAGCGGAAGAACTCCAGCGAGCAATGCGCGACCGGATGGATCCGCAGCGCCTCGGCGTAGCGCTGCACGGCGGCGCGGTAGTCCGGCGTGCCCCGCCAGCGCGGGCCGGCCCAGGTGTGAAACAGCTGCTGGACGAATTCCGGGTGCTGGGTGAGCAGCCGTTCGCCGTAGCGCGGCAGCTGGAATTTCTTCAGCGCGTAGGCCGAGGCGTGCCGCTGGCCCTTGCGGTCGGTCAGCACGGCGTGCCGCAACCGGAGCGGGTGCGCCGCACCGAGCACCGCGATCCGGCGCACCACCTGAGGATGCTGGGCCGCGATCGTCCAGGCGAGCAGGCCGCCGATGTCGTTGCCGACCAGCACCGCGTCGGATTCGCCGAGTGCGGTCACCAGTTGGGCGATATCAGCAGCCAGGGTGGTCGCGTCGTAGCCACGCGGGGTCTTGTCCGATGCCCCGTAGCCGCGCAGGTCGACCGCCACCGCCCGGTAGCCGGCGTCGGCCAGGTCGAGGAGTTGCCGGGTCCAGGTCCACCAGAAGGTCGGAAAGCCATGCAGCAGCAGCACCAGCGGACCGCTGCCCGCCTCGACCACGTGCAGCGCGATCCCGTTGGCCCGGATGGTTCGGTGGACCCATGGACCGTCCACCAGGATGACCGATTCGTCGGGCCTATTCAACGGTCTGGCCAGCTGTCGGTATCGCGATGGCAGGCTCGGTGGCGGGAACGGTCAGGCCCGGTGGCTCGGCAGGTTCGTGGCCTTGTCAGCGCTAGTGCTGTGAGTAGTACTGCTTTGGGTGGCACTGCTTTGAGTGGCACTGCTTTGAGTGGCACTGCTTTGGGTGGCACTGCTTTGGGTGGCACTGCGCAGCGCGCTGACCGTTGCCTTGGTGGTGTCGATGGTCTGGCGCGGCGCCTTGACCCGCTTGACCTTGCGCCAGCCCAGCAGCACCAGCAGCCCGGCGAGCACGATGATGAAGAAGAACACGATCAGGTAGGCCAGCCACCGCCAGACGTGCAGTGCCACCAACCCCTCAGCCAGCGCGATCAGGCCGAAGATCAGCGAGAACACCGCCAGCACGGCAGCGCCGATGAACATGCCGGCGCCGGTACCGGCGTTCTTGACCGAGGACTTGATCTCGAGCTTGGCGAGTTCGATCTCGCCGTGCAGTAGCGTGCTGAAGCTCGCCGAGGCGTCCGCGACCAGGGAACCGATCGAGGGCTGGCCGTCGGCAGCCCGTTGTGTCACGTTGTCGTTCACCGTCACCGGTTGCGTGGTCCCTTCGCTAGCCGTTTCGCGAAACCTTACGCGCTTGCGATGACCGGCAGGTATCGCAACCGTGCGGACCCGGTCACTGGCTAGGGTGTCGGGATGGCTGGCTACCTGATCACCGGAGTGTCTCGTGGCATCGGGCGAGCGCTGGCTCAACGCCTGATTGCCAATGGCAACCAGGTGCATGGCATCGTCCGCTCGGTCGGTTCGGTCGAGGGCTTGGCGCTGGCAGGCGTCGTGGAATTGGACCTGGCCGACTTCGCCGGCTACCGCGACGCCTTGCAACCGCTGCTCAGCTCGCTCGACAGCCTGGACGGGTTGGTGCACTGCGCGGGCATCGTCCGTCCCGGCACCTTGGCCGAGGCCGTCCCGGCCGATTTCACCGATCAATTCAACGTAAACGTGATCGCCGCCGCCGAACTCGTCCGGTTGGCCGCGCCGGCGCTGCGGGCTGCGGCCGGCACGGTGGTGCTGGTCAACTCCGGCTCCGGACTCAACGCACGCTCGCCGCTGGCCAGCTACGGCGCCTCGAAGTACGCCCTGCGCGGGTACGCCGAGGCGCTGCGACAGGACGAGCCCGGCATCCGGGTCTGCACGATCTACCCCGGCCGGACCTCGACCGAGATGCAGCAGGCGGTACGCACCGCGGAGGCCGGCAGCTACGACGAGGCGGCCTACCTGAAGCCGAGCACGGTGGCCGGCGTGATCGCCTCGGTGCTGAGCCTGCCGGCCGATGCGACGATCACCGACCTCACCGTCCGGCCGGCTGCCCAGCCCGGGCCGTCCTCACCGGACGCCGCCTGACACCGGCCGCCGCCTGGTCGATCAGTCCTCGGACTTGGCGGTGCTCAGACCCTTGCTGATCAGGTCCATCACGGTGTTGTCGGCCAGCGTGGTGACATCGCCGACCTCGCGGTGCTCGGCCACATCGCGCAGCAACCGCCGCATGATCTTGCCGGACCGGGTCTTGGGCAACTCGGCGACGATCATGATCTGGCGGGGCTTGGCGATCGCCCCGATCTCTTTCGCGACGTGGTTACGCAGGTCCTGCACGGTCTGCTCGCCATCGTCGACGCTGTTACCGCGCAGGATCACGAACGCCACGATGCCCTGCCCGGTGGTCGCGTCGTTGGCGCCGACCACGGCGGCCTCGGCCACTGCCGGATGTGAGACCAGCGCCGATTCCACCTCGGTGGTCGAGATCCGGTGCCCGGACACGTTCATCACGTCATCGACCCGGCCGAGCAGCCACAGGTCACCGTCGTCGTCCTTCTTGGCCCCGTCCCCGGCGAAGTAGTAGCCCTGCTCGGCGAAACGGGACCAGTAGGTCTCGACGTAGCGTTCGTTGTCGCCCCAGATCCCACGCAGCATGGACGGCCATGGCTCGGTCAGCACCAGCAGGCCACCGCCGCCGTCCGGCACCGGCGTGCCCTTGTCGTCAACGACGTCGACGCTGATTCCGGGCAGCCCGCGCATCGCCGAACCGGGCTTGGTGGCAGTCACCCCCGGCAGCGGGCTGATCATCATCGCGCCGGTCTCGGTCTGCCACCAGGTGTCCACGATCGGGCAGTGATCGCCGCCGATCACCCGCCGGTACCACATCCAGGCCTCCGGGTTGATCGGTTCGCCGACCGAGCCGAGCAGCCGCAGCGAGGACAGGTCGAACTTCGCCGGGATGTCCTCGCCCCACTTCATGAACGTGCGAATGGTGGTCGGCGCGGTGTAGAGCAGGCTCACCTTGTACTTGGCCACGATCTCCCAGAACCGGCCCTGGTGCGGGGTGTCCGGGGTGCCCTCGTAGATCACCTGGGTGGCGCCGTTGGACAGCGGGCCGTAGACGATGTAGGAGTGCCCGGTCACCCAGCCGATATCGGCGGTGCACCAGTACACGTCGGTCTCGGGCTTAAGGTCGAAGGCGGTGTGGTGGGTGTAGGCGACCTGGGTCAGGTAACCACCGGTGGTGTGCAGGATTCCCTTTGGCTTACCGGTGGTTCCGGACGTGTACAGGATGAACAGCGGCTGCTCGGCGTCGAAGGCCTGCGGCTCGTGCTCGACGGACTGCTGCTCGACGGTATCGGCCCACCAGTGGTCGCGGCCGGCCGTCCACTCGACGTCGTTGCCACCGCGCTTGACGACCAGCACCTTGTCGACGCTGGTCTTTCCCTTGGCCAGCGCCTCGTCGACCACCGGCTTGAGCGGGAACACCTTGCCTCGCCGGTAGCCGCCGTCGGCGGTGATGATCAGGCTGGCATCGGCATCGAGCACCCGGTCATAGATGGCTTGCGCGGAGAATCCACCGAAAATCACTGAGTGAATCGCGCCGAGTCGGGCACACGCCAGCATCGACACCACCGCTTCGACGCCCATCGGCAGGTAGATCGCGATCCGGTCCCCGGCGCTGACCCCGAGGTCGGTGAGGGCGTTGGCGGCCTGGCAGACCAGGTCCTTGAGCTGTTGGTAGGTGACCGTCCTGGTGTCACCGGGCTCGCCCTCGAAGTGGATCGCCACCCGATCACCGTTGCCGGCATCGACGTGCCGGTCCACGCAGTTGACCGATGCGTTCAGGGTGCCGCCGACGAACCACTTGGCAAACGGCGCGCCGGACCAGTCCAGGGTCTGTGACCATTCGCTGGCCCAGTCGAGCCGGCGGGCCTGGCTGTCCCAGAAGGCCAGCCGGTCCGTGCTCGCCTCGTCGTAGGCGCCGGCCTGCACGTTGGCGGCGGCTGCGAACTCGGCCGACGGTGGGAACCGGCGGTCCTCGCGTAGCAGGTTGGACAGGCCTTCGGTGCTCTCGCTCATCTCGCTCCTCCTCTGGAGGCGACCCGGTACTCGGTCGGGGTGCCTCGATGCCAAGTGTCTCGATGCCAGCTGTCTCGATGCCAGGTGTCTCGATGCCAGGTGTTAGGCCCGACGCTAGTGCCGGCAGTGATTTCGCAGAAGGTCACCCGCCCGGTTCTATCCGTTCCGGCAGGCTATCCGCCCCGGTTGAGCGTGCCTGCTGGCCGGTACGGCAGTGCGGTGGCCGATCGCCGCAGCCGCGGCAGTGGTGACTACCGTGCGGTAGGTGACCAACGATCCGCTGGCTCCGCTGCTGGACCTGCCCGGGGTGGCCGAAGCGGTCGCCACCAGCCGTAAGGCGGTGGACGGCCTGCTCGGTAACCGGGTGCTGCGACGCCGATCCTCCGACGTCTCGGCCGAGTCGCTGCTGCGGGGCGCCTGGGCGTCAGCCGCGCTGGCCGGTTCGACCGCCAGCCTGGCTGATGTGCGTTCGGGCGCGGCTACCGATCCGACCGTGCAGGGGGCGTTGCGAGTGTCGCGGGAGCTGGCGACGCTGGCTGACACCTGGTCCAGCGCGCACCGGCAGGTGCTGGCCAGGTTGCATGCGCTGGCCGCGCTGGATCTGGCGCCGGTGGAGCAGTTGGGCAGGCCGCGAGCCGATCGTGAGGTGGCGTTGCGGCTGGACACGCTGGCCGACGTGCTGGGACGAACCGAGGCCCCGGCGGTGGTAGTGGCGGCCGTGGTGCAGGCCGAGCTGATGGCGCTGGAGGCGTTCGCCCCGGCATCCGGGGTGGTTGCCAGGGCAGCGGCCAGGCTCACGCTGATCGACCGTGGCCTCGATCCGAAATCGCTGGTGGTGTTCGAGGTCGGCCAGCTCGAATTGCGTGCCGAGTTCGAGCAGGCGTTGCCGGCCTACCGGCTGGGCGCGCCGGCCGCCGTGGTCGGTTGGATCGAGCTGACCGCGCGCGCGGTCGAGCTGGGTGCCAGGGAATCGCTGGCAATCTGCGAGGCCATTCAGCGCGGCTGATCGGCTGGGGCTGGCTGGCATTGCGCGCTGCTGGCATTGCGTGCTGCTGGCGAGCCGAGATAGGTGAGGGCGCCGCACCTGAGTGCGGCGCCCTCTGCGGTCAATCGGGTTACCAAGCGTGCACCTTGACAAGGTCAGGCGCGGGCCGGTCACGGTCCGCGTCGACAGCCTTCAGCGAGGCGTTGTCGCCGCGTGGGTGCCCAGTTGGCCACTGGCGGAATCCTCGCTTGGTGGGGGCGGACCGCCAAAGCCACTCGAAGCTTCCGTAGCTCATTCGTACCCCTGCTTAGCTGCTCAAGGCAAGGGCCGCATGCACATTTATCGTTGGCCCTCAGTCCCGATTTCGGCTGCGGTTGCGGCTGTACCAGGCCAGCACGGCGATTCCGGCGACCGCGCCGGCCACCGCAGCGCTGGCGGCGGGTTGCGGGGGCTTCAGGCCGGACAGCCGCTCGCGTAGCGGCACGGCGTTGGTGAAGGCCAGCACCGGCCAGCCACGGTCAGCGGCTGCCCGCCGCAGCGCCTTGTCCGGATTGACGACGTAAGGGTGACCGACCGCGTCGAGCATCGGCAGGTCGGTGATCGAGTCTGAGTAGGCATAGCTGTCGCCGAGGTCGTAACCGCGTTCGATCGCCAGCTCACGCAGGCCAGCGGCTTTGTGCGGGCCGTAGGCGTAGAACTCGATCTCGCCGGTGTAGCGGCCCTCGGCGACCACCATCCGGGTTGCGATCACGTGGTCGGCACCGACCATCTCACCGATCGGCCGGACCACCTCGTCGCCGGAGGAGGAGATGATCACCACGTCGCGACCGGCCGCCTTGTGCTCGCCGATCAACTCGACGGCCTCGTTGTAGACCAGCGGGTCGATGATCTCGTGCAGGGTCTCGATGACGATGTCGCGAATCTGCTGGACGTCCCAACCGGCGCACATCGCGGTGAGGTAATCGCGCATCCGGTCCATCTGGTCCTCATCGGCCCCGGCGAGGGCGAAGACGAACTGCGCGTAGGCGCTGCGCAGCACGGTCCGGCGGTTGATGAGGCCGCCCTGGTAGAACGGCCGGCCGAAGGCGAGGGTCGAGGACTTGGCAATGATCGTCTTGTCCAGGTCGAAGAAAGCCGCAGAACTCGCCACGTCGCGAGGATAGCCAGTTTGGGCCGGCGCCGTCGGAGGCCTATCCACAGGGTTCCAGGTTATCCACAAATTTGGCCGGTGCCAGCGCGCGTGCTGATTCACCTCCAGGCTGGTGGCATGCGATTGGAACCGGTGATCGGAGTGCTGGCCGGCTGCGGCGGCGCGGGGGCGAGCACGCTTGCCGCGGTGCTGGCGGCGACCTTGGGCGAGCGGGACGGGCATGCTTACCTGATCGATTGCGACCCGCTCGGCGGTGGCATCGATGTGTTGCTCGGCCGCGAGCGGGCTCCGGGCCCGCGTTGGGACCAGGTTCGGTTGCGAGGCGGTTCGCTGGACCCGGCAACTTTGCGAGAGAGCCTGCCCCGGTGGGGACGGGTTTCGTTTCTGGCGGCCGACTCGGCCCGGCCGATCGATCCGGCCGCGTTGGATCAGGTGGTGACCGCGGCCGCGGCCATGAGCCCGGTGTTGCTCGACCTGTCGCGTAGCCGGAGCGCGGCGCGTCGAACCGCGCTGGAGCGCTGCGATCAGGTGCTGCTGGTGACCGCGGCCGAGGTACGCGCGGTGACCGCCACCGCGCTGGTCGCAGCAGCGCTCGATCCGGCACGCAGCCACGTCGTGGTGCGTGGCTCGTCGCGCAACCTGCCGGCTCAGCACATCGGCGACCTGCTC
>JBDSAN010000493.1:0-26672 GCA_039922115.1 Jatrophihabitantaceae bacterium | reverse complement strand
TCGATCGCCTGCTTGTAGCGGACGGCGTGCAGCCGCGACCGGGTGACAACCATCGCCTTCGCGTGGCCGCCGATCTTGCCGGCGGTCTTTTGCCGGAAGTGTTCGACGATGATCTCAGCCTTCTGCGCCAGGTTCGTCGGGTGCAGGGACACGAACCGGGCCAGGGCCGCCGACGCCTTGCTTGTTGGGACGTCCGGGTCCTCGGACGGTTCGGTGTTGGCGAGCCGGTAGTAGGTGTCATAGGTGGTGTAGTTGGCGAGGACGTCGAGGATGTAGCCCTCCTCAATCGCCTGGCGCATCGAGTACAGGTGAAACGGCACCCGCACGGGTTTGCCGTCTGCGCCGGTGACGAGGTCACCGAACAGTTCGAGCGTCTTGGGCTTGGGCGTGGCGGTGAACGCGAAGAACGCGAGGTTGCCCTGGGCTCCGCGCGCGGTCATCGACGACGCGATCAGATCAACAGCGTCGTCGGTCTCGGACTCGATCTTCGCCTCGGCCTGCTCAGCCACGGTGAGGGGATCGGCGTTGGCCGCCACCAGCGTCGACGACCCGCCGAGGACGCGTTTCATGTCCTTCATCGCCTCGCCCGACGTCGACGAATGCGCCTCGTCGACGATCACCGCGAACCGGCTTCCGGCCACCGACCCGGCGTGTTCGGCGACGACGGGGAACTTCTGCAACGTCGTGATGACAATGCGTGCGGCATTGCCGGCCAACGCTGTCCGTAGCTGCGTCGAGTCCTCGTCGATCTTGACGATCGTGCCCGGCGTGTGCGCGAAGCCCGCCACTGTTGATTGCAGTTGGCGATCGAGTACGACGCGGTCGGTGATGACGATGACCTTGTTAAAGATCGGCTGGTCGACGCTCAACCCGGCCTGCTTGACCGGGTCGGTCAGCTCGGCGGGCGACGAGGGGGTGTGCAGCCGGGACAGGTGATGCGCCGCCCAGGCGATGGTGTTCGACTTGCCCGAACCGGCCGAGTGCTGGATCAGTCGGTTGGTGCCTGGCCCGGCCTGCTTCGTCGCCGCGAGCAGCTTCTGTACCGCGTCCCATTGGTGATAGCGCGGGAATAGCGTCGTCGTCTCGCCGGTCTTGTGGCCCTCGGCGTCGTAGAGATCCTCGATATGCACGAACTCACCGAGCAAGCCGAGCCACGCGTCGCGCTGCCACACCAGCTCCCACAGGTAGGCGGTGTCGAAGCCGTCCGGGTTCGCTGGATTGCCGGCACCGCCCTTCCGCCCGGCGCCACCGGAGCCCTGGTTGAACGGCAGGAACCGCGTCTGTTCCCCCGCGAGCCGAGTGGTCATGTAGACCTGGTTTGGGTCGACGGCGAAATGGACGACGGTCCGCGAGCGGAAGATCAGGTCGGACGGGTCGCGGTCGCGCTGGTATTGCCGAATCGCGTGCCCGACGCTCTGCTGCTTCAGCAGGTTCTTCAACTCCGCCGTCGCGGTCGGGATGCCGTTGACGAACAGCGCCAGGTCGACCGAGTCAGCAGTGTTGGACTCGCTGTGATGCAACTGCCGGACGACGCTCAGCCGGTTCGCGTCGTAGCGCTCCCACAGGGCCTTCGTGAGCCCATTCGCCGGGGCGAAGAACGCCAGCCGGAACGAGACGCCGTTCATCTTCGTCAAGCCACGCAACACGTCTATTGGACCGCGTTGGGTCAGTTGATCCGCGACGTACTTCGTGACCCGTTCCTTCGCGTTCGCCGCACCGCCTAGTCGTTGGGTCAGTTGCTCCCACTCGTCAGGCTGCGACGCCTCCAGAAACGAGACCAGTTCGGACGGGTCGAGCCCGAGCGCTCGGTCGTATCCGGACGGGTCGCCCTTGAGCCAGCCGTTGGCCAGTAGATGTGACTCGATCGAGTCCTCGAACGCCGACTCGGACGTTACTTTCGCCATCGTGCTACACGCTCACTCGTAGGTCGTCGGTGCGTCGATGATGGAGTAGAGCTCACGCGCGAGCCAGTAGATGCGGCCGCCGCGGCCGAAGGAGCCGTATTCCTCGACCCACCCACGCTTCTCCGCCTCTTTGATCAGGTTGCGCGCTCCTTGATTCGTCACTTTGACGCGCTGCTGCACGCGAGCTGTCGTCAGGTACGGGTTGGTGAACATCAGCGCGACGAGAGCAGACAGGTTCGAGCGGGTTTTCGCGGCATCCGCCAGGTACTTCTCCCGCAAGGCAACGAGCCGCTCGGCCCGGTGTACAGCGTCCTCGGCAGACCGGCGAACGGCGGTGAGGAAGAACTGCAACCACTCCTGAACGCTGCCGCTCTCCCGCACGGCCTGCAGACGGTCGTAGTACTCCGACCGGTGCGCCTCCAAGTAACCGGAGAGGTAGAGCAAGGGGGTGCCCAGCCTCCCCTCCTCCATGAGCATCAAATTGATCAGCAGGCGACCGATGCGCCCGTTGCCGTCGAGAAAGGGGTGGATGGTCTCGAACTGGTAATGCATCAGACCGCACCGGACCAGCGGCGGAAAGTCGTCAGGCGTGTTGACGAAGGTCTCCCAGTCGGCGAGCAGATCGGGCAGGTCGGTCGGCAACGGCGGAACGTAGAGCGCATTGCCGGGGCTATCAGTCGGCGACCCGACCCAAACGGGTGACTTGCGGAACTCACCAGGCAGCTTCTCCTGGCCGCGAACTCCAGACAACAGGATTGAGTGCAGGTCCAAGATCAGCCGCTGAGTGATCGGCAGCGTCTTGATCAACTGGTACCCACGCCGAGTGGCAGCGACGTAGCGCTCCACCTCGGCGATGTCCTCGCTGGCGATCGATCCGCCGCCTGCCTCCGCCTGAAGTACCTCAGACAGCGAGGTCTGGGTGCCCTCGATCCGCGAGCTCGCGATAGCTTCCTGGGTCAGATACGGGCCAAGCAACAGCTCCGGATCGCGGATGAGTGCACCAAGGCCGTACAGGCGGCCGAGCGCAGCGTCGGCATCCGAGAGCACCTTGATCGTCGCGGGCACGAGCGCCAGATCACGCGGGATCGGGGCCGGCTTGAAGTACCAGAACGCAAACTTGTTACCGGGTTCACGGACGGCCGCACCGAAGTCTGGAGCAGTGAAGTGAGCCGGATCCACCCGTGCAAACTACCAAGTAAAAGCCGGTTTCGGTTGGAATTTCCTTGGGACTCGCCCACTTCGATTGCTGCGTCAGGAGCAAGTTCCAACGAGACCGGCATCCGAGTTGGAATTTCGCTTGACCCAGCAAATCCCGTTGGAGCGTCGACTCACACCGACGAGCCCCCGCGCTGGCCGACCGGAAATCGGCGCCTTAGACGCACCCGTCTGCCAGAATCGTCGGGTGCCGTCCGAATCCCTGCTGCTGCGCGAAACGTACTCCGAAGCCGAAGCCGCCCGGCTGCTTCGGCTACCGCCGTCGACGTTGCACTACTGGCTAGAGGGTCGCGACTACCGCGGCCGCAGTTACTCGCCGATCCTGCGCGAGGCTCCTAGCTCGACCGGCGCGTCGCGGACGCTCACCTGGGCCGAGTTCATCGAGGCCGGTGCGCTGCGGCAGTTCCGTCGCGACCTTCGCGTTCCGATGGCAGAATTGCGCGCGTTCATCGGGATCCTCCGCGATCAGTTCGGTGTGCCCTACCCACTGGCGACGACCCGCCCCTGGACCGACGGCAGGCTACTGGTCATCGAGGCTCAGCAGGCGTCGCACCTGCCCGAGGATCTGTGGTTGTATGCGCCGACGACAGGTCAGGGCTTGCTGTTGCCGCCTGCGCAGGCGTTCCTAGATCGGGTTGAGTTCGACGACGGCATCGCGACCCGCTGGCGCCCCGCGCCCGAGCCGGAGTCGACGGTGATCATCGATCCCGATGTGCGCTTCGGAATGCCCTCGGTCAGTGGTGTGAGCACCGGCGTGATCTGGGAGTACGACCAGGACGGCTACTCGACGGACGAGATCGCCGCCGAGTTCATGCTGATTACCGCGGACGTCGACTGGGCGCTTTCCTACGAGCGCGCCACACACGCCGGCTAGATCGATGGCCCAGGCCGCGACGATTCGTTTCTACTTCGATGCGGACGTACTTGGCTTGGCTCACGTCGTGTGCGGGCTGCGTCCGGACTGCACTTTCCCGGGCGACGCCGGAGCGACGATCAAGCGTCGGGTACGCCCCGCCTGTCCGGTCACATCACCCAAGGTCAAGGACCCAGAGTGGATCCCAGTCGTGACTGCCCAGAACTGGGTGATCATCAGCCGCGACTCGCATATCGCGTCACGTCCAGCGGAGATCGCCGCGATCTGCGGCCACGGCGCTCGACTCATTGCGCTGGCTGGACGTGACGCCGGAACGCCGTGGGAGCAACTCGAAGTGCTGCTCACCAACTGGCGCGCCATCGAGCGCCTCGCTGCCTCCGCTGGACCGTGGGTGTACACGGCGACCAGACGCGGCTCCACCGAGTCGAGATTTGAGAACGAATCAGGGCAGGACCTGCGAACCGTCAGCGGTCGAGACGTCGAACTCCCCGGTGACAGCCGCCGTGATCAACGACCGCTTCAGCTCCAGAAGGAGAGTCACTCCACGCGAGAGCGCGCGCGATGTCTCGCGATGTTGCCGGTCCAGTGCAGCTACCTCGCCGATTACAGTCCTTTGAACGCTGAGTCTGGGTACGAGGACCGGCATCGCAGCCAAAATCGACACGTTCAAGTTGGCCATTGTCGACCCAACGGAAACTGAGTCGAAGTAGTAGCGCAGTGCCGCCGTCCCAAGGAGGCGGACGAGGAAGCCAGGCTCCAAAGGTCCGCCCTTCACGAGCCGCACCATCAGACTTCCCGTACCCAGGACCCAACCGTCTTCCTTGGCGGTCACCAGGGCTGCTCGGCCAAGCTCACCCCGCCGGCCGAAGACGACGTCGCCGTCGCGCAGAACATGGCGTGAGATCCTGCTCCGAACCTCATCAGAGATGGTCATGCCGGCGACCCTCACGATTCGGGAGTCCTTGAGCCCAGCTGGGTTTACTACCGGCCAACCATCGTCGATGTACTCGGCGCTATGGAGCTGGCTCCCGAATGGTCCTGTCTGAATCGTCGCCGGGATCGAGCGCAGAAGTGTCTGATCCCAGGTAGCCGGAACAGCCCCGAACGGCTCCCACCGCGAGCGTGCAGTTGGACTTGAATGACCCCGGCCCAACGTGACCTCGTCGCGATGGGCCATGAACTCCTCCTCCGCGAGCGAAGCCTGAGTCCTGCGCGCAGCGATGATGTTGTCGATGCGGGCGACCTGGTCGTCGAGGAAGTCAGCAATCCGCCGCTGCTCGACGATCGGTGGGACCAGCGCGGGCAACGCACGGAACTCGTCGTACGGGAGATCCCACTGGTTCGGTCGGATTCCTTTCGACGCCGCGCCGTACAGCGCGATGTAGGTCGACGACCGCAGCAGGTAATGGAGGAACCGGCCGTGAACGTTCGGACTGACCGAGCATGTGAAATACGCAGGGCTCACTATGCCGTCGTAGTCCGATACCCCAAGCGACCCCTGCCAGGTCTTCATCTTGTTCAGGACAAGGTCGCCCTTTCGGACCACCTTGTAGGCGGAGAGGTCATCGCTCGCCCGGTTGAAGTTGTCGTCGCGGTCGGCTTTCCGAACCACTCCGAGCTCTCGATACACGCTCAACAACTCGGCATCTGGCTGTCCGACTCGATCCTCACGTCGGGCGATCGACCAGAGCGGCACCAGGGGCCAGCCGGTGCGCTCGCTCGCGATCGTCAGAACCGAGTCAGGCGTGGTCATCCTGCGAGGCCGTTCATCCACTGCTGGATCTGGGTTTCGAATTCGTCGATTTCGGCACGGATCTCTGCCACCGGTCGCGGTGGCGTGTAGACGTAGAACTGCCTGGTGAACGGGATCTCGTAGCCGATCTTGGTCTTGTCGTGGTCGATCCAGGCATCGGGCACGTATGGGTGGACCTCGTCGACCAGGTGCTGTTGTGCCGCGTCCCGGACGGCGGCAACCTGCTTGGCGGGCGACAACGCGAGGTAGCCGTCGGGCAGCGGGATGTTTTCCTGATCGCGCAGGTCGGCGTCCGCCTCGTACCCGCCGCCCTTCTTGGCCTTGATCGGGTCAGCCTCGGCGTCATACACAGCGATCGCCTTTAACACTAGGGTGATCTGCTTGGGTTCGAGCCCGACCTTGACCAGCACGGGCCTCGCGTCAAGCTCACGCTTCCACGATGTTCCGAACAAGGGTGCCACTGCCGATGACAACTCCGGCGAAAGGGCAGCCGTTGTTGTCTCGTCCACTCGCCACACCCTTCGCATCGGGCGTTCGACGGTGAGGCGGGCGAAGCCGAATTCCTGGTTGCGCATGACCTTTACTCGCGCGTCCGAGCCGTTCAGCTCGACTGCGTCGCGGAACAGGCGGGCGATCTCGTCGATCGCGTCGCGGGTCAACTCCTTGCGCTTGTCGCCGAGGGACTTGCGCATCTTCGTGCCCAACTCGCGCGCGTCGACGAGCGTCACAGTGCCAGCGCGCTCGGCCGGCTTGCGGTTGGTCACGATCCACACGTAGGTGGAGATGCCGGTGTTGTAGAACATCTGGTCGGGCAGTCCGACAATGCCTTCGAGCAGGTCGTTCTCGATGATCCACCGACGGATCTCGGACTCTCCCGAACCGGCGCCGCCGGAGAACAACGGCGAACCCGACAGCACAATCGCCAGCCGCGATCCGCCTCCTGCCGCGGACGCCGGCTTCATCTTGCTTATCATGTGTTGCAGGAACAGGAACGACCCGTCGCTGATGCGGGGCAATCCGGCCTGAAACCGGTTCGAGCCGCCCGCGGTCAGCGCCTCGGCCTTGATCGGATCGGCATAGGCCTTCCAGTCCACGCCGTACGGCGGGTTAGCCAGGACATAGTCAAATCGCGTTCCGCGGAACGCGTCATCGACCAGCGAGTTGCCCGGCGCCATCCGTTCGGGTGCGACACCACGCATCATCAGCTCCGAGCAGGCGATCGCCCACGTCTCGGGGTTGAGCTCCTGCCCGGACATCTCCACCGTCGCGGCTGGGTTGAGCTCGCGGAGCCGCTGGTCGGCCATGGTGAGCATGCCGCCGGTGCCGGCCGCGGGGTCGTAGACGGTGCGCACGGGGGACTGTCCCGTGAGCGCGCCGGCGTCCTCATCGAAGTGCAGGTCGACCATGAGCCCGATGACCTCGCGCGGCGTGTAATGCTCGCCCGCCGTCTCGTTGCTCATTTCCGAGAACTTCCGCAGCAGCTCCTCGAAGACGTAGCCCATCGCCTCGTTCGAGACCACGTCCGGGTGTAGTTCGATGTCGGCGAAGTCGCCCAGCACTGCGTAAAGCACGCCAGCCTTGTCCAGCCGGGCGATCGTCTGCTGGTACCCGAAGGCATCGAGCACGTCGGCCGCTGCGGGGCTGAACCGGGCCACGTAGGTTTGCAGTTGGACGGCGATGTTCTTGTCGTCGGACAGCATTGTCTTCATCGACAGTGGGCTGGTGTTGTAGAACGGCAGCCCACCGGCAGCCCGCTTCAACAGCGCATCCGCGGCCGGGCTGTTCAGGTCCAGCCCCTGCGCACGAGCGAGCACGGCCGGTTTTGTCGGCTCGAGGACGGCGTCCAGCCGGAACAGCACCAGAGTCGGCAGCATGACCGACCCGTACTCGTGCGGCTTCAGGTGACCGCGCAGCTTGTCGGCGATCTTCCAGATAAACGCGACCTTGTTCTCGAAACCTACCGGTGTGGCCAACGCCGTCCCTTCTATCGGTTCTAACGACTCAGCCTGCCCTAACGACAACGCCCCACCAGTCCCGGGGGACGGTGGGGAACTAGGAGCCCATCGTCGCACGCTTCTCCGCGGACCGGCCCTCGCCGCGGCTACCGCAAGTCAGGTGGTTCCCCAGGGGTTGAGGTACTCGACTCCTGCACGTTCGAAGTCGCGGGTGTTGCGGGTGACGACCGTCAGGCCACGGGCCAGCGCGGTGCCCGCGATCAGCGCGTCGTGCTGGGGCGCTTGGTCTGGCACGTGCAGCGATGCGACGCGGCGAGCGGCGGCGAGATCGAGGGGGAGGATGCGGTCGGCGAAGCCGGTGAGCACGTTCTGTTCGAGCCATCGGGTGAGAATCTGGACCTGGTCGGGCTCGGTCCGCGCCTTGCGCAGGATCCCGGTCTCGATCTCGATGACGGTCACGACACTGATGGCAAGGTCAGCGACGCTCTGCCTGGCCACCCACCGCTTGACTCCGGCGTCGCCGCGCCGCTTTCGGAGCTCGCTGACGACGTTGGTGTCGAGCAGGTACATCACACGTTCGCGGGTCGGATGTCCAGGCCGACCGGTTCGATCTCGAACTCGATCTCCTCGTCCATCTCCAACCACTCGGCGAGATCGGTAGGCGTGCGAAGCAGCCGCTGATACTCGGCGTAGGTCAACAGCACGAATGACGGGCGGCTGTGCTCGGTGATCACCACGGGTTCGTCCTCGGCCGCGCGCTTGACCTGGCTCGGGCGCTGGTTGAACTCAGCTGCGGTAACGGTAGCCACGTCCACCTCCTTGAAAGTAGTACATCTAACTACATGCTACGGCGGCGGGTCGGCGCACGCAATCCGCGGACACCCTCGCCCGCCTGACGCGGCCAATGAGCGACCACTGCGTCGAGCTCAGCGCGCAACTCCGTATCGCCTGTGCGCCGCAGCATGCCGTCGCACTCCGCGCCCACCTGTGGCCGATGCCAGAAGATCGCACCCGCACGGCCGCCGCCGATCTGATGCGCTCCGCGACCTCGCGAGGAAATTCTGCGGACTTTTTGCGGACTAGAACCCACAAATAGGGGCCTCCGAGGCCTGTCTTTGCTGGGATTCTGGTGACCGTCAGACGTTGAAGCGGAACTCAACTACATCGCCGTCGGCCATGATGTAGTCCTTGCCTTCGATGCGCACCTTGCCGCGCGACTTGGCCTCGGCCATCGAACCGGCGTCCACCAGATCGGCGAAGGACACCACCTCAGCCTTGATGAATCCTCTTTCAAAATCAGTGTGAATGACGCCGGCGGCCTGGGGCGCGGTGGCACCCTTGGGGATCGTCCAGGCTCGGGATTCCTTCGGCCCGGCGGTCAGGTAGGTCTGCAGGCCGAGCGTGTCGAAGCCAACCCGGGCCAGCTTGTCCAGGCCGGATTCATCCACTCCCATCGACTGCAACAGCTCCAGCGCCTCGTCCGGTTCGAGCTCGGTCAGCTCAGCTTCGGTCTTGGCGTCCAGGAAGATCGCGTCGGCCGGTGCCACCAGTTCACGCAGCGAGCCGATGAATTCCTCGTTGGCCAGCTCGCTCGGATCGACGTTGAACACGTACAGAAACGGCTTGGCGGTCATCAGGTGCAGCTCGCGCAACGGTTCCGGATCCAACCGCGCGCCGAACACCGTCCGGCCTTCCTCCAGCACTGCCTGGGCCTGCTTGACGGCGGCCAGCATCGGCTGCTTGTCCTTGGCGATCCGAGCTTCCTTCTCCAACCGGGGCAGCGCCTTCTCGATGGTCTGCATGTCGGCCAGGATCAGCTCGGTGTTGATGGTCTCAATGTCATCGGCCGGTGACACCTTGCCATCGACGTGCACCACGTCCGGATCAGTGAAGGCGCGGATGACCTGGCAGATCGCGTCGGCCTCGCGAATGTTGGCCAGGAACTTGTTGCCGAGCCCGGCGCCTTCCGAAGCCCCCCGGACGATGCCGGCGATGTCGACGAAGCTCACCGTGGCCGGCAGTTGCCGAGCTGAGGAGAAAATGCCGGCCAGCACTCCCAGCCGATCGTCGGGCACGCCCACCACGCCGACATTCGGCTCGATCGTCGCGAACGGGTAGTTCGCCGCGAGCACGTTGTTGCGGGTCAGCGCATTGAACAGGGTGGACTTGCCGACGTTGGGCAGTCCGACGATGCCGATAGTGAGAGCCACAGGCGTGCAGTCTACGGCTGCCCGAGCTCGGACCCTTCGACCCGTTGACGAGCCGGCCGGCGAGTGAAATATTCAACGCATGGTGAATTTATCTCCGGCCCTCGCTTCGGTGTCGATCCGGGTTCGGGACCTGACCGTGGTGCGCGGTGGCAAGCGCGTGATCGACCGGCTCAACCTGGACATCGGCCCCGGCTCGGTGACCGGCCTGATCGGCCCGAGCGGTTGCGGTAAGACCACCCTGATCCGCTGCCTGGCCGGGGTTCAGATGATCAAGTCCGGCCAGGTCGAGGTGTTCGACCGGCCAGCCGGAACCGCCGAACTGCGCGGCCGGGTCGGTTACCTCACCCAGGCGATTTCGGTCTATCCGGACCTCAGCGTCGCCCAGAACCTGCGCTACTTCGCGACCCTTTCCGGCGCCGGCACCGCGGCCATCGAGCAGGCGTTGGCCAATGTCGGCCTGAGTAGCGAGCGCGACGCGCTGACCATGAACCTGTCCGGCGGCCAGCGCGCCCGGGTCTCGCTGGCCGCCGCCCTGGTCGGCGATCCGGACCTGCTGCTGCTGGACGAACCCACCGTCGGGCTGGATCCGGTGCTGCGTCGCGACCTCTGGATGCTGTTTCGGAGCTTGGCCGAAGCGGGCAAGACGCTGCTGGTCACCAGCCATGTGATGGACGAGGCCGCCCGCTGCGACCGGGTGTTGCTGATGCGCGAAGGCCTGCTGGTCGCCGACGACAGCCCGGACGGCCTGCGTGCCAACAGCGGCCAGCAGGACCTGGAACAGGCCTTCCTCCAGTTGGCCGAGCGAACCACCAACGAGCAGGCCGCACCATGAGCGGGCGGGCCGCATCATGAGCGGGCGGGCCGCATCATGAGCGGGCACCGGACCGCTGCCACCGCCCGCCGGGTGCTGCAACAACTCGGGCACGACCGGCGCAGTATCGCGATGCTGCTGATCGTCCCGTCGATGCTACTTATCCTTTTCAAATATGTGTATTCCTCCGAGCCGGTGCTCTTCGACCGGCTCGGACCGCAGTTGCTGGGCCAGTTCCCGTTCATCGTGATGTTCCTGATCACCTCGATCACCATGGTCCGCGAGCGCACCTCGGGCACCCTGGAACGGTTGCTGACCACCCCGTTGCGGCGCTCAGAACTGGTGGTCGGCTACGGCCTGGCGTTCGGCCTGGCCGCGCTCGTCCAGTCCAGCGTGGCGGCCGCGGTCACCCTCGGCCCGCTCGGCCTGAACGTCCATCATGCTGCGATTATCGGAATGTTCGCGATCCTGGACGCGCTGCTCGGCACTGGCCTGGGGCTGCTGATGTCGGCGTTCGCGACCACCGAGTTTCAGGCGGTGCAGTTCATGCCGGCGATCGTGCTGCCGCAACTGCTGCTGTGCGGCCTGCTCAATCCCCGGGCGAACATGGCCGAACCGCTGCGGCTGCTGTCGAACGTGCTGCCGCTGAGCTATGCCACCGACGCGATCACCAAGGCCAGCCAGCACGATTCGCTCAGCGGCGATGTCTACCGCGACGGCATCGTGGTGCTCGGCTGCCTGCTCGCCGCGGTGGCGCTGGCCGCGACCACGCTGCGCCGCCGGACCCCGTGACCGCCGACCCGTCGAGGCCCGGTTCGGCGCGCGGTAGGGGCCGTCCCCGGGCCGAGCAGGACAACGGTGACACCAGGCAACGGCTGCTAGCCGCGGCCCGCAGCCGGTTCGCCACCGACGGTTTCGATCGGGCCTCGCTGCGCTCGATCGCGGCCGATGCCGGCGTGGACGCCAGCCTGATCCGGCACTACTTCGGCGACAAGAACGGCCTGCTGGTGGCCACTATGCAGCTGCCGGTGGATCCGGTCGCGTTGCTGCGCGACATCGTCGCCGACGGCCCGGACGGCCTGGGCAACCGGCTGGCGCTGGGCTTCCTGCAGACCTGGGACGCCCACCACGAGGTGTTCGCCGGCCTGCTGCGCACCACGCTTGCCAGCGCAGAAGCCGCGCCGCCGGCCCTGGACGTGCTGCGCAGCATCGTGCTCAGCTCGCTGACCGGGGTGCTGTCCGGCCCGGATGCCCCGCTGCGCGCCAACCTCGTGATGGCACAGATCATCGGGATGGCGATGCTGCGCTACGTGCTGCGGATCGAACCGCTGGCCGCCAGTCCGTCCGAGCTCGTCGCGGCGCGCTACGGCCCGCTGCTGCAGGCGCTGATCACGCCCGGCTGAGCGGCACCTACCCGGAATTGTCAGCAGCCTGCGCGAGCATGCAGCTATGACCGCACCAGATTTCGCGCTGCTGCTGATCGGGCTGCTGCTCGGCACCGTGATCGGCTACCTGGCCGGGCGCAACCGGGCGACCCTGTCCGCGCTGGCACAAGCCAGGCTGGACGGCGCCCGCACCTCGGTGGCCGGCGCTGCCGCCCGCGACCTGGCCGACCGGCAACGCGCCATCGAGGACTTGGTCGAACCGATCCAGGACGCCCTCGATCGGGTGCAGGCACAGCTGCACACCTCCGAGCGGGACCGGCTGGCGGCCACCGCGGCGCTGGATGAGCACCTGTCGGCGATGCGGCTGTCCGCCGATGGGCTGCGCTCGGAGACCAACCAGCTGGTCACCGCCCTGCGGGCACCGCAGGTGCGCGGCCGGTGGGGTGAGCTGCAACTGGAACGCACCGTGGAGGCCGCCGGCCTGCACGAACACATCGACTACGTGCAGCAACCTTCGGTACCGGGCGAGGACGGCCTGCAGCGGCCAGACCTGGTAGTGCACCTGGTCGGCGGTAGGCGCATCGTGGTCGATTCCAAGGTGGCCTTCGTCGGCTACCTGGAGGCGCAGGAAGCGCGTGAACCGGCCGTCCGGGCCGCCCGGCTCAAGGCACATGCCCGGCACCTGCGCACGCATGTCGAGCAGCTGGGCGGCAAGGAGTACTGGCGACGGTTCAGCCCGACGCCGGAATTCGTGGTGTGCTTCGTACCGGCCGACGCTTTTCTGGACGCCGCGCTGCGGCAGGACCCGTCACTGCTGGAGTTCGCGTTCGAGCGCAACGTCATCGTCGCTACCCCGTCCACCCTGGTCGCGTTACTGCGAACCGTCGGCTATACCTGGCGGCAGCAGGCGCTGGCCGACAACACCGCGCAGGTCAGCGAACTCGGCCGTGAGCTATATCAGCGGCTATCCCGGATGGGTGGCCACCTGGATCGGCTGGGCCGCTCGCTCAACAACGCCGTGGACAGCTACAACAGCGCCGTCGGCACGCTTGAGGGCCGGGTGCTGGTGAGCGCTCGGCGGCTGGCCGAGCTGTCAGTTGTCGATGAGCGGGTTGACGGTTCGCTACCCGAACCGGCGCAAATCCTGACAGCGACCCGAACTCTTACCTCCGAGGAGCTGGTGCGCCAGGTACCGTGAGACGCTATGCCCCCTGCGAACGGAGCCGCATACGTGCCCGACCAGCCAGAGACGTCGTACTACCACGTTCCTGGTCAGCGTCGCGCCGAGCCCATCGCAGCCGACCAGAGCGGCGCATATCGGGTACCGATGCCGCAGACTCGCGGGGCTCGCCTTCGCCGGGAACGCGGCCTGCCCGGCTGGATGGCGGTCCTGCTGCTCATCGCGGTCGCCGGCGTCGGCGGCCTGATCGATTCGATCAGTGGCTCGTCCATCAAGGGCGCGTTCAACTACGGCCTGGTGCTGGCCTCGCTGCTGGCGATCCTGCTGGTCAAGCGCAGCCAGATGTTCAGCGTGGTGATCGCTCCCCCGCTGGTCTATTTCGCGGCATCGGCCGGCCTGCTCTACGTCCGCACCGGTGGGCTGCACAACCGTGGCAAGTTGCTGGACGCGGCCACCAACTGGATCGTCTACGGCTTCCCGGCGATCGCGGGGGCGACCGCGGTGGTCCTCGTGATCGCCGGCGTCCGACTGGTCGTCAAGAAGTAGGCCGTCCTGCCGGTCGCCGCTGACAGTCGGTTACGGCTTGGCGGCCAGCTTGAGTTCCCGGCGCAGTTCCTGCGGCAGCGCGAACACCAACCGCTCCTCGGTGTGGCTGACCTCCTCAAGGTCGGCGTAACCACGCTCAGCAAGCCACTGCACGACCTCGCGCACCAGTACCTCGGGCACGGATGCGCCGGAGGACAACCCGACCGTCTCGACGCCGGCCAGCCATGATTCATCGATCGCGCCGGCGTTGTCGACCAGATGCGCGGCATCAGCCCCGCCGGCCAGCGCGACCTCAACCATCCGCACCGAGTTGGACGAATTGTCCGATCCCACCACCAGAAACAGCTCCACCCTGGGCGCGATCGCCTTCACCGCGGCCTGCCGGTTCTGGGTGGCGTAACAGATGTCGTCACTGGGCGGTGACTGCAGTTTCGGGAACTTCTCCCGCAGCGCCTGCACGGTCTGCATGGTCTCGTCGACCGACAGGGTGGTCTGGGACAGCCACACCACCCGCTCAGGATCGCGGACCTCGACCCGCTCGACATCACCCGGACCGTCCACCAATCGGATGTGGTCGGGCGCCTCGCCGGTCGTCCCGATCACCTCTTCGTGGCCCTCGTGCCCGATCAGCACGATGTCGTAGTCCTCGGCCGCGAATCGCTTGGCCTCGTGGTGGACCTTGGTGACCAGCGGGCAGGTCGCGTCGATTGCCCGCAGGTTGCGAGCGGCAGCCTGAGCGTGCACCTCGGGGGCAACCCCGTGCGCTGAGAACACCACGATCGAGCCCTCGGGAACCTCGTCGGCTTCCTCGACGAAGATCGCGCCGCGCGCTTCCAGTGACCGGACCACGTGCAGGTTGTGCACGATCTGCTTGCGGACGTAGACCGGAGCACCGTAGTGGTCCAGCGCCAGCTCGACCGTCTCGACCGCACGATCGACTCCGGCGCAGTAGCCGCGTGGCTTGGCGAGCAGGACTCGCTTGGACGATCGCACCGGTTCGGACATGCCTTCGATTCTACGGACCTGTCGGGACCAGTCGCTCGCGAAGGCGGCCGGGTTAGGGCAGGCTGGAGCCATGCCCAACATTCCGACCCCGCTGAGAGCAGCCCTCGGTCTGGCTGCCACGGCCTTGGACGAGGCCCGCAAGCTTCCGGAAACGCTGCCTCAGGTACCGGTAGTGGCGATCACCACGGCGATGCAGGCCTCGCTGCGGGTACAGCAGCACATCGCGGCGCTTGCCGCCCGCGGCGACGAGGTGATCAGCCAGCTCCGCGGGACGTCCAGCGAGCCACCGACGTGGGCGACCTTCGACGACCTGCCGGCTGAGGTGGACGTCCCGCCCAATGGCCGGGTTGCCGCGTTTGACCGGGTTGGCCAGACCGAGCCTGATCAGGCACCGGCCGGCGAGCCCGAGGTCACCGCGGCTGGTCCTGATGCAAACGCCCCGAGCGCAGCTGCGGCGGCCGTTGCCGCTCCGGTTGCTGGCAGCGCCAAGCGCGCCAAACCAGCCGTCGCCAAGCCAGCTGTCGCCAAGCCAGCCGTCGCCAGCAAGCCCACCGGGCCAGCCAAGCGGGCCAAGCCTGCCAAGTCGACCCGGCCGCCGAAGACTGCTGGCCCGGCAGGTTCGCCCGCTCCGGCTCCATCGGACGAGCCGCACCAGCCAGCTAGCGAGCCGCTGCGCCGAGCCGCCAGCCGCGCTCGCACCAAGCCGACCGGTCAACCGAACCCGGTGACGATGGCCGCCGAGATCGTGCAGGCCCACGATGCCGACCAGGCCGACCAGGCCGACCAAGCCGACCAAGCCGGCGGCGCCGAGGGTGGCCCGGCGCTGGGTGAGGCTGGATCCGAGCAGGAGTGAGCAAGCTCCAATCCAGCCCGGAAGCACCGGTACCGCTACGGCGGATCAGCCAGGCGTTGGCCGAATGGATCGGTCGGCTGGGCGAGGTATGGGTTGAGGGGCAGGTGGCCCAGTTCGTCCGGCGTCCCGGCGTGCAGACCTACTTCCTGACCGTGCGCGACACCGATGCAAACATCTCGATGCAGGTCACCTGTCATCGGTCGGTGCTGCTGGAACCGCTGGCTGAGGGCGCCCGGGTGATCCTGCGAGTACGGCCGGATTTCTATGCCGAGCGCGGCACCCTCAGCCTGCGGGCAACCGAGATTCGCCAGGTCGGATTGGGGGAATTGCTCGCGCGGATCGAGCGGTTGCGCCAGCTGCTCACCGCCGAAGGGCTGTTCGCCGCTGATCGAAAGTTGCCGCTGCCCTTCCTGCCGCACACCATCGGCCTGATCACCGGACGTGCCAGCGCCGCCGAACGGGACGTGGTCGATAACGCCCGCCGCCGGCTGCCCGGCGTCCGGTTCGCGATCGAGAACACCGCGACCCAGGGCAACACCGCGGTCACCGAGATCATCGATGCGCTCAAGCGGTTGGACGCCAACCCCGACGTGCAGGTGATCGTGATCGCGCGCGGTGGTGGTGGCGTCGAGGACCTGCTGCCGTTCTCCAACGAGGCACTGCTGCGCGCGGTCGCGGCGGCCAGCACACCGGTGGTGAGCGCGATCGGCCACGAGACCGATCGGCCGCTGCTGGACCTGGTCGCCGACCTGGCCGTGTCCACCCCGACGGACGCGGCCAAGCGGATCGTGCCCGATCTGGCGGTGGAACTAAGCAACCTGGCTGATATTCGGGGCCGGCTGCGAGCCAGCGTGCACCGGCGACTGGATACCGAGCGGGAACTGATGGCCGGCCTGCCGCAGCGGCTACGCCACGGCGTCCGGCGACTGATCGCGAACGGGCAGGACGAGGCGAGCAGGTCCCGGGACCGGATGCGGGATCGGTTGGACGGCCTGCTGCAGCGAGCTGAAGCCGACACCGAGCAACTGCTGGCCAGGGTGATCAGCCTATCGCCACAGGCCGTTCTCAATCGCGGCTATGCGGTGCTGCGGAACCAGGACGGCGCGCTGATCCGGCAGGCCGAACAGGCCGAGCCGGGTGCGCTACTGGCGGTTCGGGTAGCCGACGGCGAATTCTCGGTACTGGTCCCCGAGTCGGTGGCGGCCGCGGCCGAACAGCTAGCCTGAACGGCGATATGACCGAGAAGAAGACAGCGCCCGAGCTGAGCTACGAGCAGGCCCGCGCCGAACTCCGCGAGATCGTCCAGGCGTTGGAGACCGGTGGCCAGCCGCTGGAGGAATCGCTGGCGCTCTGGCAACGCGGTGAGGAACTCGCGGCGCTGTGCCAGCGCTGGCTCGACGGCGCGCGCAGCCGGCTCGATGCTGCGATCGAGGCGAGCGAGCAGCAATCCTGAGCTCGCGGTTACCAAGCTGGAGCGCGAGCTCAGCGCAGCGAGCCGGCCAATTCGACCAATTCGTCCTGACCGGCAGTGCCGCTGACGATCACGGTCACCTTTCCGGTGGTGTGGCGCAGCAGCGGGTGACCATCCCCGGTCCGGTAACGCGACCAGGACTGGCCAGCGACGGTGACCGTGCCGTCCGCGCTGAGCGGGCCGTACAGCGCGGCTACCGCGTCCGGCGCGTCGTCGCCCTCAGCGAACTCGGCAAACTGGCCGGCGGGCGTGACGTAACCGATCCGGAAACTTGCCCCGTTGGCCGGCCCGGCCGGTTCGAAATGGGTGGACGTCGGTCGCCACCGGTCGGACAGGCCAGCCGGCACCAGCACCGCAAAGCCAGCTGCCTTGCGGGCATTGGCAATTGGCGCCTGGGTGTCGACCACGTGCACGCCGTCCGAATGTGGCGCGCTGGGCCAGGTGAGCCAGACCAGCACCGCGACCAGGACCAGCAGCGGAATCAGCGCACGCCAGAGGTTGGCCGGGGTCCGCAGCTGCTGGCGCTGCGCCGCGGTCAGTGGACGGGTCATGCCTACATCGTCGCGCACTGGCAACGCTGCCCGCCACCGAGCGTCCGGTCCCGCTGGTAGCGAATTGGACACCCCGGGTGCGCGATATGGTGCAGGAAACCCGCGCCGCGGACCTGCTCCCCGTCGACAGAAAGGCCAGTGGATATGACCAACGCCACCGACCCGTCCGGCCCGCGCGTCGAAACTGCGAGTCAGGTGCCGCCCGCGCTGGCCGTTCAGCGGCAGGCCCCGGACCGAAACCTCGCCCTGGAATTGGTCCGGGTGACCGAAGCCGCTGCCATGGCCGCGGCCCGATGGGTCGGTCGGGGTGACAAGAACGGTGGCGATGGCGCCGCTGTCGACGCGATGCGAACCCTGATCGGCACGGTGTCGATGAATGGCGTCGTCGTGATCGGCGAAGGCGAGAAGGACAAGGCGCCGATGCTGTTCAACGGCGAACAGGTCGGCGACGGAACCGGTCCGGCCTGCGATGTCGCGGTTGACCCGATCGACGGAACCACCTTGATGGCAAAGGGCATGCCTAATGCGATCGCGGTTATCGCGGTGGCCGAACGAGGCTCGATGTTCGATCCGTCGGCGGTCTTCTACATGGAAAAGATCGCCACCGGACCGGAGGCAGCCGACGTCATCGACATCACCGCGCCGGTGCGGGTGAACATCCAGCGGGTCGCCAAGGCCAAGGGCGGCAAGCCCGAGGACGTGACGGTGGTGATCCTGGACCGTCCCCGGCACGCCGAGCTGGTGAGCGCGGTTCGCGATGCGGGCGCCCGGATCAAGTTCATTTCCGACGGTGATGTGGCGGGCGCGATCATGGCAGCCCGGGCCGGGACCGGGGTCGACCTGCTGCTGGGCATCGGCGGTACCCCGGAGGGCATCATCGCCGCGGCTGCCATCAGTTGCATGGGTGGGTCCATCCAGGGCCGGCTGTGGCCGCAGGGCCCGCAGGAGCGGGAGAAAGCCGAAGCTGCCGGCCATGATCTGAACCGGGTATTGCACACCCGTGACCTGGTGGCCGGCGAGGACGTGTTCTTCTGCGCCACCGGCATCACTGACGGCGAGCTGGTGGCCGGCGTCCGGTATGACCGGGGTGCGGTAGCTACCTCATCGATCGTGATGCGTTCGAAATCCGGGACGATCCGGGTCGTCGAGTCGCTGCACCAATTGTCCAAGCTGCGGGCCTACGCTTCGGTGGACTTCGATCGGCATTAGTCGGCCGTCAGCTCCGGACGCCCCGGCAGCTGAGGCTGGCAGCTAAGGAGAGACCATGCTGTGCGTCACCATGAATGACATTCCCGGCTGGGAAATCCAGCGGGTCTGCGGCGAGGTATTCGGGGTGACCGTACGCTCGCGCAATGCGTTCTCCCAGATGGGCGCAGGCTTCAAGTCCCTGGTCGGTGGCGAGTTGCAAGGCATGACGAAGAACGTCATGGACAGCCGCAACGAGGCGATGACCCGGCTGTTCGCCGAGGCGCAGGCGCGCGGCGGCAACGCGCTGATCGCGATGCGGTTCGACACCACCGAGCTCGGCAACAACTGGACCGAGATCTGCGCCTACGGCACCGCCGTGGTGGCGATCCCGGTCACCGAGGCAGCCAAGCAGACCGCCGTGCAGCTCGGTTACGGCCAACCTGCCGCGAGCCGTCCGTACCAGCAGCCCGGCGCTCAGCCTTACCAGCCTGGCGCGCAGGTTGGCCAGCCAGCCGCTGGGCAGCCTTACCAGCCGGGTGCTCAGCCCGGTTCGCAGCCGTACCAGCCTGAGCCGCCACGGCAGCCGGCGCCCAGCGCGGAGCAGCCAGCGAACCCCGCTGAGACCGGCCAGCAACAGCCGCCGTGGGGCCCACAATCGGACAGCACCGGCTGGGGCAAGCGGGACTAGCCGGACGGGCCGGGAGTAATCCCGGCCACCACCGCACCCCTGCGCGTGGGCAGCCTGGCTAGGCTTGGCGTTCGCCGAAGATCGGGCAACGTCGCCGAGCGCAGGGAGCCAACCGCAGATGACCGAGCACCAGTCAGCACCGTCCGCTGAGGATTACCGGATCGAGAAAGACTCGATGGGTGAGATCCGGGTTCCGGCGCAGGCGAAGTGGCGAGCGCAAACCCAGCGGGCAGTGCAGAACTTCCCGATCTCCGGCCAGCCGATCGAGCGCGAACTCATTGCCGGGCTGGCCCTGATCAAGGGGGCCGGCGCGCGGGTCCGGGCCAAGCGCGGGCTGCTGGATCCCGCCAAGGCCGAGGCGATCGCTGCGGCGGCAGCCGAGGTGGCCCGCGGTGACTGGGACGCGCAATTCCCGATCGATGTGTTTCAGACCGGCTCGGGCACCTCGTCGAACATGAATACGAACGAGGTGCTGGCGAGCCTGGCCGCCGAGCGGTTGTCGGTGGGTGGCGAGCAGGTATCGGTGCATCCGAACGACGACGTCAATGACCCGCTGTCCTCGAATGACCAGTTCCCGTCAGCCATGCACGTGGCCGCGACCAAGGCGGTGGTCTCGGCACTCATCCCGTCCCTGCAGTACCTGGCAGCAGCGCTGGAAGCGAAGTCAGGCGAGTTCGCCACCGTCGTCAAGTCCGGCCGGACCCACCTGATGGACGCGACTCCGATAACACTCGGTCAAGAATTTGCCGGCTATGCGGCTCAGGTGCGCTACGGGGTGGAACGAGCCGAAGCTGCGCTGCCAAGGGTCGCCGAATTACCCCTCGGGGGGACTGCGGTCGGAACCGGGATCAACGCGCCGGCCGGCTTCGCCAGCGAGGTAATCGCCTTGATAGCAGCCGAGACCGGCCTGCCGTTGACTGAGGCGCGCGATCACTTCGAAGCCCAGGGCGCACGCGATGGACTGGTCGAGCTGTCCGGAGTGCTTCGGACGGTCGCAGTGAGCCTGAACAAGATCAGCAACGATATCCGGTGGATGGGCTCGGGACCGCGGACCGGACTGACCGAGCTGTTCCTGCCGGACCTGCAGCCTGGCTCCTCGATCATGCCGGGCAAGGTCAACCCGGTGCTGTGTGAGGCAGTTTGCCAGGTAGTTGCACAGGTAATCGGCAACGACGCCGCCGTCACGTTCGCCGGCGCGGCCGGCAACTTCGAGTTGAACGTGATGCTGCCGGTGATCGCACGCAACGTTCTCGAATCGATCCGTCTGATTGCCAATGTCAGCCAGGTGTTCGCTGACAAGTGCATCTCCGGGCTGGAAGCCAACGTGGAACGATGCCGCGAATACGCCGAGTCCTCGCCGTCGATCGTGACACCGCTGAATCACTATGTGGGCTACGACGAGGCCGCCAAGATCGCCAAGCAGGCGCTGGCCGAGCGAAAGACCATTCGGCAGGTCGTCATCGAGCGTGGCCACGTTTCATCTGGTGCGATCACCGAGGAAAAGCTGGACGAGGTGCTCGATGTGCTGTCGATGACTCGTCCGGCCGAGTAGGGGTTTCGCCATGGAGGTGCTGGACGGAATCGACGCGAAGCTTCAGAAATGGCTGCTGGCGCAACCGATGTTCGTCGTTGCCACCGCGCCGCTGTCCGGCACGGGCCACGTCAACGCCTCACCCAAGGGCATGGCGGGCACCTTCGCGGTGCTCGACAGGTACCGAGTCGGCTATCTGGACTACTACGGTTCCGGCGTTGAGACGATCGCTCACCTGCGAGAGAATGGCCGGATAACCCTTATGTTCTCGGCATTTACCGGCAAGACGAGCATCATCCGACTGTATGGCCAGGGTCGAGTAGTGCTGCCTGAGGACGCTGAGTTTGCCGAGTTGCGCCGGCATTTTGACAAGGAGCGAGTGACCGCTCAGCGTGCGATCGTCGTCGTCGATCTCGACCGGGTGCAGGACTCGTGTGGCTACGCGGTGCCGTTGATGGATTTCGTGGCAGATCGCTCAGTTCTCGACCTGCATCAGGAGAAGAAGGGCGCGGCTGCCTATGCGCTCTATCCAACCACCAAGAATGCTCGCTCGATCGACGGGATTCCGGGACTCGACCCTGCCACGATCAACGACTAGGGCGGCTGTTCGTCAGTCGCCCAGCGCGGCCTCAGCCATTCCGGCGGATGGCTGACGTAGCTGTGGCCGGTGTCCGTCGTCCAGGTATAGCTGCCGTCCTCGTTGGCGCGATAGGACCAGCCGGTGTTGATCTTGCAGTTGTTGTGCCTGCGGCAGGCGAGCGCACCGTTGCAGCGACAGGTCTTGCCACCCTTGTCAAACGGGGTGATGTGGTCGTAGTGGCAGCGGTAGCCGGGCTGATTGCAGGTCGGGAACACACACGTTCCATCCCGGGCCACGACGAAGTCCTTCAAGCGGCGACTCGGCCGGTAGCGGTCCGGGCTGATGTCCAGCAGCTGACCGGTATCCGGATCGGTTAGCAGCCGCCGCCAGGTACCGGATTCATCGGCAGCGAGTCGACGCGCCGTATCGGCGGTGATCGGGCCGTAGCCAACCAGCTCGGCCGGCTGATCATCCAGGTTCAGCAAGGTGTCGGCACCGACCACGACCTGGATGGCGGGTCGATGTCCCTGCACTTTCGGCAGCGAATCGACCGGCAAGCCGGCCAGCACCTCATCGACCAGCAGGTCGGCTCGCCGCTGATCCATCGTCCGGACGTCCGAGGCGGGCAGCATGGTCGCGGCGGCGGTGAGCCTGGTGTAGATCAGCTGGCCTTGCGGCGCGGGCACCAGCACCGGCAGCTCAACCATGCCGTCGTCGGCTGGCTGAAAGCCAACCTTGCGTTCGGCGGTCGCGCGTTCGTGCCGCTGTTGAGCGGTCGCCGGGTCGAGCGTCAGCAGCGCGCGAGCCAGCGATTGCTTGAGCTGGCCGGGCGTCTGCTCGGCCGCGCGACCGGCTACCCGCGCCTCCAACTCAGGTAGCAGGTCGGGCGGCAGCTTCGAGGAGGACTCGCTGATCAGCTCGGCGTGCCGCGTCGTGATTCGTCCTGATTCCAGCAGGCTCATTGTCGCTGGCAGCTGATCGACCAGGGTGCGCGCGGCCTTGAGCTGCCGTTGAGCTGCCCGGCCGGACATCTTCAGCACCAGCGACACCGCGTCCTGGGATAACCGCACCTGGCTATTGTCACCGTCGTCGATCGCAGCCAGCACCCGGGTAGTAGCCGCAGCCAGCCAGTTACTTTGCTCGTGCAGCAATTCCAGCAGATCCACCTGCCCGGCCAGTGAAAGCTTACGCGCATCGAGCAGCGCCAGCGCGGCGGTAGGCCGGTCGGCTGGCGAAGCTGACAGCAACTCCGCCAGCCGTGCGCCCACTGGTTCGGCGGCGTAGCACTCGTCCAATGCCGCTTCATCGGCAGCCCAGTCCGGCACGCTGTCACCGGCCAGCCAGGCCGATAGGTCCTCATCAATCGGCTCCGACAGCGAGTTGACCACGCAAGCGACTATAGGCAACCGGCGCCTATGCTCGTTCGAGTTATCCACACCCGGTCAAGCCAGTACGTGCTTACCCACAAGGCAGACCGAAACCCGGCTACGAGCTACAACCCGAGATCCTCCAACATCTCGGTCACCAAAGCCGCGATCGGTGAGCGCTCCGACCGGGTCAGCGTGACGTGCGCGAACAGCGGATGGCCGCGCAGCGCCTCGATCACCGCCGCTACGCCATCGTGCCGGCCAACTCGCAGGTTGTCCCGCTGCGCGACGTCATGGGTGAGCACCACCCGCGAACCCTGGCCGATCCGGGAGAGCACCGTCAGCAGCACGTTGCGCTCCAGCGATTGAGCTTCGTCCACGATTACAAAGGCATCATGCAGCGACCGGCCCCGGATATGGGTCAGCGGTAATACCTCGACCATGCCGCGATCCAGCACCTCATCGAGGACGTCCTTGCTTACCAACGCACCGAGGGTGTCGAATACCGCCTGCGCCCACGGCGCCATCTTCTCGTTCTCGCTGCCGGGCAGGTAGCCGAGCTCTTGACCGCCTACCGCGTAGAGCGGACGGAACACCACGACCTTCTTGTGTGCGCGGCGCTCCATCACCGCCTCCAGCCCGGCGCACAGGGCCAGCGCCGACTTGCCGGTGCCGGCCCGCCCACCGAGCGAGACGATGCCTACCTCGGGATCGAGCAGCAAATCCAAGGCGATTCGCTGCTCGGCCGACCGGCCCCGCAACCCGAAGGCCTCCCGGTCGCCGCGCACCAACCTGAGTTCCTTCTCCGGCGTGACCCGGGCCAGCGCCGAGCCGCGAGCCGAGTGCAACACCAGGCCGGTGTGGCAGGGCAGGTCGGCCACCGGCGCCAGCTCGTCCACCTCGGTCATATCGATTCGGTCGCTGTCATATAGCGAATCGACGATGTCGGTAGACACGTCCAGCTCGGTCATCCCGGTCCAGCCGGAATCGACGGCCGGGTGCACCCGGTACTCATCAGCCGGCAAGCCCACCGCGGCAGCCTTCACCCGAAGCGGCATGTCCTTCGAGACCAGCGTGACGTCCCGGCCGTCCCGAGCCAGATTCAGCGCGACCGCGAGGATTCGGGAATCGTTGGACTCGACCCGAAACCCAGCCGGTAGCGACGACAGGTCGGAATGGTTCAGCTCCACATGCAGCGTGCCACCCTGCTCGCTGACCGGGACGCCAGCGTCCAACCGGCCGTGCTTGATCCGCAGGTCGTCGAGCATCCGCAATGTTTGCCGGGCAAACCAGCCCAGTTCCGGGTGATGCCGCTTGCCTTCCAGCTCACCGATGACCACCAGCGGCAGTATTACTTCGTGCTCACCGAATCGTGCGATCGCGCCCGGGTCCGACAGCAGCACCGAGGTATCCAGCACGAAGGTCTTGACCGACGGCCGATCCGACTCTGCCGTCGACTCCGGCCGGGCGATAGCGCCTGAGCTGGCAACGGCTTGGGTGGCTGCGGAACTGGCTGAACTCCCGGCTGAGGTCACAAGACACTCCTGTGCGAGACGCCGACGGCACGGCGCAAATACCGCTGCCGTCGGGTAGGCGTGGCATCGACGCCTACCTGGGTTGAGGGTTCCGGCGAGGCCCGTCTTGCGAGGGGCGATGCCGGCCCCTCGCTGGTTTTCACCACCGTCAGGGACCTCCCAGACAACCAGTATGGCTGGTTATCTGCTCAGGACGGTACGTGTTCTTGCCAAGACAAACGAGATCGCCACGCCGAGCGTGAGATCACCGTTGGGCGTCGCCCAGGTGTCTGGCCGGTGACGCGGATCCTGGGGAAGGTCGGATCAGCTTCCGAACCGCCGCTGACGGGCCGAGAAGTCGCGCAGCGCGCGCAAGAAATCGACTTTCCGGAAGTCCGGCCAGAGCGCATCACAGAAATAGAATTCCGAATGCGCCGACTGCCAGAGCAGGAAGCCGGACAGCCGCTGCTCACCAGAGGTTCGGATGACCAGATCCGGATCTGGCTGACCCCGGGTGTAGAGGTGGTCGGCGATGTGCTCGACATCGATCAACTCGGCGACCTCTTCGATGGACGTTCCGGCCTGGGCGTGGGTCTGCAGCAGCGAACGCACCGCATCGGCGATCTCGCGCCGCCCGCCATAGCCGACCGCCAGGTTCACCGTCATCCCGGTCTTGCCAAGCGCGCGTTCCTCAGCTGATTTCAACGCGGCCGCGGTCTCGGCAGGCAGCGTGTCCAGGGCTCCGACCACGTTGAGCTGCCAGGGCTGCGCCGGCTGGGAAAGCTCGGTTGCCACCGCCGCGATGATCTGCAGCAGCGGCCCGAGCTCGACCGGATCGCGGTGCAGGTTGTCGGTAGACAGCAGCCACAGGGTGACGTGTTCGACGCCAGCCTCAGCGCACCAGTCGAGCAGGTTGTCGATGTGATTGGCGCCGACCACGTGGCCGTGGTTCACGTCGTCCATGCCGGCCGCTCGGGCCCAGCGCCGGTTGCCGTCGAGCATCACGGCCACGTGCCTGGGCACCGGCCGGCCAGCCAGTTGGCGACGCAGCCGGCGCTCGTACACCGAGTACACCCCAGAGCGCACGTCCACCCGGCAGAGCCTAGTCGCGTTTGGTTGCCAAGTCTGTATTTTCCGCCTCCGAGGCCAGTCCCCGGTCAGCTACCGTAGCCAGATGAGTGATGTCGAGTCGATGCTCGATCGGCTGGCCGGGATCGAGCTGAAACCTCGCCTGCGTGGCTGGCTACACCTGTATGCCGCCCTGGTGTCACTTGCCGCCGGAGCGGTGCTGGTGATCGTGTCGGGCGCGCTGCGCGGTGACCGGGCCGGCCTGCCCACCTCCGTCTACGCGCTCACCGTGACCATGCTGTTCGGTACCTCCGCGCTGTATCACCGGCGCGGCTGGAGCCCGTCCGCGCACGGGCTGATGAAACGACTCGATCACTCGATGATTTTCGTCTTCATCGCTGGCACCTACACCCCGTTCGCTGCCCTGACCCTGCCCAGGACGCTGTCCGCGGCGGTGCTGATCGTGGTCTGGACGGGTGCGATCTTCGGCGTGATCCTGCAGACCGCCTGGCCGGACGCGCCGCGGCTGATCAGCGTCCCGCTCTACATCGGGCTGGGCTGGGTGGCGGTCGTCCTGCTGCCGGAACTGCTGCACAGCTTCGGGGTTGCCACCCTGGTGCTGATCGCTACCGGCGGCATCATCTACACCCTCGGCGCGCTCGCCTACGGCTTCAAGCGTCCCAATCCGTATCCGGCGACCTTCGGCTATCACGAGGTCTTCCACCTGTGCACCCTGGTCGCGGCGGCCTGCCACTACATCGCGGTCTGGCTCGCCGTTTTCGCCTGACCGGGCCGGGCACAGTACGCATTCAACTGCAAATAACCCTCGCTGTGAATACTGTGTGCGTGGGCACCCATCATCAGCCCAGGCCGGCGTGAGAGAGGCGATCGTCACCGATGAACCACCCGCAGCCGCCGAACGGCGGGCAGGACTACCAGCAGGCTGCGTCCGACGAAGGTCCGGCCGACCCGCCGGCGCAGGCCTACCAGCAGGCGCAGGGCCACCCGGCGGCGCCGGCCTAC
>JBDSAN010000492.1:0-4052 GCA_039922115.1 Jatrophihabitantaceae bacterium | reverse complement strand
AGGAGGAACCATGCCGAAGATCAATGTGTACCTGCCAGACGACCTGGCCACTGCCGTCCGAGAGGCCGGCATCCCGGTCTCGGCGGTCTGCCAGCGCGCACTCGCCGACGCGGTCTCGGCCGCTGACGGCCGGGCCGGTGAGCCGTTCGCAGACCCAACCTCAGGAGAACACCCGGAAGCCGATGCGCTACGCAACCGGCTCACCGACCGGGCTCGCCAGGTGATGGCGGCGGCGGCAGAGTCCAGCGGCACCGGCGAGGCCGGAGTGAACTCGGTGCACCTGCTCGGTGCACTCGTCGGACACGGCAACAACCTTGCCGCGGCCGTGCTGCGCAGCCTGGACATCGAGACCAACGACCTGATCAGCGAGTTGCGGGCCAACGTGACCGAGGGCCGGCGGGCCAACAGCGGACCGACTGCCGCATCGCTGGACGAGATCCGGGATGGGGCCGCGCAAGCCGCGCTGGAACTGAACACCAACTACATCGGCTGCGAACACCTGCTGCTCGGGATCCTGGCCGGCCCGGACAATGATCCGGCGATGTCAACGTTGCGCACGATGGGGGTGAGCCGGCAGGGCGCGCAGTCGGCGGTCCGGGCGGCGCTGTCCGGCATCACCTACGCGCAGGGCAACCTGTCGTTCAGTTCGCTGAGCGCTCCGGTTCGGTCGGTGCTGGAGGAGATTCGCCAGCGGCTGGGTCGATTGGAGCAGAACTAGCCCGTTCAGCGAGTTCGCTGAACGCCTTAGCTGGCCTGCGCGGTCGGCATGGACTGCGCCGGACCCGGGTCCTCGTCGGGCAAGCCGGCAGCGACCCGGTCCGGGTGCAGGAACACGAACCGCTTGTAGGCCCAGAACCGGAAGATCGTCCCCAACCCAATCGTGAACAGGTTGACCACGTTCATCACCAGCAGGTGGTGCTTGAAGTGCAGCGGGTAGGAGAAGATCCCGATGATCACCAGCGCGCCGAGCAACGCGATCAGGTTGATCAGGAAGAAGAATCCGGCTTCGCGGCCGAGCGAACTGCGCGCCCGGTGCGAGAAGGACAGGTACCGGTTACCGACGTAGGTGACCACGGTCGCCACCGACGTCGAGATCGTCTTCGCGATGATCTGACCGTCGTCGAAGAAGTAATTGAACAGGCCGAGATCGACGATGAAGCCGATCGCGCCCACCATGCCGAAGGCGGCGATCTCCTTGACGAGGATGCGCCAGGACCCGCGAATATGGTCAAAAAGTGAATGAGACATTGCGCAAGATTGTACGGGCTGAAAATCAGTGCCCGGCTCGCTGCTCAGGCCGCGGTGCGTGAGCGCCGGGGCGGCAACGGTACAAAACCGGAGGTCTCGGCCATGTACTGCCGGTAGCCCGCGCGCTTGGCCATCGACCGTTCCAGCACCCGCTTGCCTGAACCGAAGGCCAGCAGGTAGACCATGATTGCCGGCGAGAACACCGTCAGCAGGCCCGGCCAGCGTTCGGCCGAGACACAGAAAATACCTATCCACACGCAGGCATCGCCGAAGTAGTTCGGGTGCCTGGTGTAGCGCCACAAACCTTGGTTCATGACGGCTGGCACCTCGTCCCCGGCCGCCTTGCGCGCCTTGTAGCGCTCCAGCTGCCAGTCACCGACCCCTTCGAACAGGACGCCGACCAGCCACAGCAGCGCGCCGAACCAGGCCAGCGGGGTCAGCCCGCCCCGGCTGAACGAGCCGACCAGGATCGGCATCGAAACCAGGTAGGCGAGTAGCCCCTGCAGGCCGTAGACCAGCGCGATGGTCTGCAATGCGCCGCGGTCACGCAACATCTCGGCGTAGCGCGGATCCTCACCCTTGCCGATGCTGCGCCGGCCGATGTGCACGGCCAGTCGCAGCCCCCAGAGCAGCGTCAGCACCAGCAGCAGCCAGCGACGGGCGGTGTTTCCGTCACCGGACGAGGCGACGAACGCGACCAGCGCGGCGGCGCAGTAGAGCAAACCCCACGCGGTGTCGATCACGCTGTGCTTGCCGGCGATCCGGCTGGCCAGGTAGGTGATCAGCAGGACCAGCACGATCGCGCCAGCCGCTGGTAGCAGGCTGCGCGCGAACGCATCGGTGGCGAAACCGGAATGGCTGCTAGCAGCGACCAACGTCATCCGGACTGGTGCCAGCGCGGGACGGCCGGCATCGCGGACTCCCCGGTGTTTGCCGGTCGTACCGCCAGGATCTGATCGACGCCCATTCGGCCCTCCTCGAAGCTCAGGCCACCGCCGACCAGGTACAACCGCCAGACTCGGGCCATCTGCTCGCCCACCATAGCCACTGCCTGGTCGTAGTGGCTCTCGAAGGTGTCCAGCCAGTCCTGCACCGTCCGCACGTAATGCTCGCGCAGCGCGTGGACGTCCCGGATCTCGAAACCGGCCCGTTCCAGGAAACCGAGGGTCTCGCTCAATGGCCGCATATGCATGTCGGGCGCGATGTAACTCTCGATGAACGACCCGCCCCCGGGAGCGGCGTCACCGCGCCGCGACATCTGCTGCAGCAGCAGCCGGCCGGTCGGCTTGAGGTGCTTGAACAGGGTGCCGGCATAAACCGGGTAGTTGTGCTCGCCGACGTGCTCACCCATCTCGATCGAGCTCACCGCATCGAAGGCTGCCTCGGACACCTCGCGGTAGTCCTGCACCCGGACCTCGACCCGGTCGGTCAGGCCACGCTCGGCGATCCGCTTGCTGATGAACTCGTGCTGCTGGCGCGAGATGGTCACCCCGAGCACCTGGACGCCGTAGTGCTCGGCCGCGTGCAGGCTCAGCGAGCCCCAGCCGCAGCCGACATCGAGCAGCCGCATCCCCGGTTGCAGGTCGAGCTTGCGGCAGATCAGATCGAGTTTCGCCTGCTGCGCCTGAACAAGGGTGGCCTGCTCGGTCTGGTAGTAACCGCTGGAATAGGCCATCGAGGGATCGAGGATGAGCGAGTAGAACTCATTCGACAGGTCGTAGTGGTGCGCGATCGCGGCCCGGTCCCGCGCCCGGGTGTGCAGCGTCCCGGTCAGTTTCGCCTGCGTCTGAGGGACGGCCGGCCGCCGGCCGAGCGCGCCCAGCCGCAGCGCCAGCAGCGCGGCCGAGGCTTTCTGCCGAGCGGTCAGCTGGATCGGTCCGGCGCCGGTGACCCGGGCATGCCGCCAGACCTGGCGCAGCCCGTCAGCCAGCTCGCCAGCGCCGCCGGGCACGTCCACCTCGCCGGTGATGTAGGCCTGCGCGATGCCGAGCTCGTTCGGCTGCCAGAGCAACCTGCGCAGCGCCCGGCGGTTGTTGATCTGCAACAGCGGTGCACCGGCGGGGCCTGCCTCGCTGCCGTCCCAGGCCCTGATCCGGACCGGCAACTGGTCACCGACCAGGGTGGCCAGCAGGGCGGCGAGCTTCTGCGCGGCGGCCATCAGCTGGCCGCCTTGGTCAGGCCGAACTGCACGACGTCGAGGTAGCGGGACCGGAATCCGGCTTCGGAATAGGCAAGGTAGAGCGACCACATCCGGCGGAAAGCGAGGTCGAAGTCCGGCGACAGCTCCGAGACCTGATCGGCCTTCGCCTCGAAATCGGCACGCCACCGGCGCAGCGTCTCGGCGTAGTGCAACCCGAAGGTGAACTCCGAGGCCACTGTCAGGCCGGCCATCGCGCAGGACTGCCGGACCGAGGTGACCGAGGGCAACTGCCCGCCGGGAAAGATGTACTTAACGATCCAGGTATAGGTGTTCATGCTGGCGATCATCCGGTCGTGCGGCATCGTGATCGCCTGCAGGCCGGCCCGGCCGCCTGGCTTGAGCAGCCGCTCGATGGCGCCGAAGTACTCGTGCCAGTGGTTGGCGCCGACCGCTTCGATCATCTCCACGCTGACCACCGCGTCATAGCTGCCGCTGACCTCGCGGTAGTCCTGCAGGCGCACCTCGACCTGGTCGGTGTAGCCGGCGCCGGCGATCCGCTTGGTTGCCAGTTCGGCCTGCTCGATGGAGATGGTGACGGTGGTGACCCGGGCGCCACGCTCGGCGGCCCTGATCGCCAACTCGCCCCAGCCGGTGCCGATCTCGA
>JBDSAN010000491.1:0-13716 GCA_039922115.1 Jatrophihabitantaceae bacterium | reverse complement strand
ATGGCGTTCAAGCGGCTGTCGTCCTCATCGACGGAACGATTCGAAGATCCGGTCGACCTCTACAACTGGCTCTCCGAGCGGACCGGTGCGCCGCCGTTATGGGATCACCAGGGGCAGGTGTTGCGCTCCTGGCACGAACGCTTCGCCGCCGCCGGTGATGTCGCGTTGGAACTCCCGACTGGTGCCGGCAAGACGCTGGTGGCCGCCGTGATCGGTGAGTTCCAGCGTCGCACGGCCGGTGACCGGGTGGCCTACTTGTGTCTGACCAATCAGCTCGCTGCGCAAACCGCAACCCGTTTGGACGAGTACGGCATTCCGAACGTGCTGCTGACCGGTCGGGTAAAGACTTGGGGACCGAAGCGGGCCCGTTACCAGGCTGGGGAGGCAGTAGCGGTCAGCACTTACTCACACGTGTTCAACGGCAACCCGGCCCTCGACGACGTCACCACGCTGCTGCTGGACGATGCGCACGGCGCGGCCGATTACGTCGCCGGGCCGTGGTCGCTGGGCATCGACCGCGGCCCGGTCTATCACGACTTGCTGTCATTGGTCAGCAACAGCCTGGACGGTCTTGTCGTGCAGGGACTGCGTCGCGACGGAGCCGACGCGGACTACCGCACCGGCGTATACCTGGCCTCTCCGCACGGCGTCGCTGCGGTGAAGGAGCAAGTCGAGGAACTGCTCTATCAGGCGGCGATGGCCGGCCGTTTGTCCGAGAACGCCAGTTGGGCGCGCAAGACGCTAGAGGGCCGGATCGACCGCTGCCTGCTCTACTTCTCCCACCGCGGCCTGCTGATTCGGCCGCTGGTCCCACCCACCGGAACTCACTCGGCCTTCGATGACCCGGACCGCCGCGTCTACTTGAGCGCCACCCTCGGCCACGGCGGGGAGCTGGAACGGGCTTTCGGCCGGCGCAGCATCAAACGCATCCCGGCGCCGAAGGGCTGGGACAAGCGCGGAACCGGGCGGCGGCTCTTCTGCTTTCCTGAGCTGACCACTGACTTGTCCCGTGACCCCGACGATGTCCCGGCCTGGGTGAAGGCCAGGATCAAGGAGGCGGGCCGGGTGGTCGCGATCGCCCCGGACTTCCGGACTACCGACGCATTCGTTGCCGGCTGCGTGCCGGACGGCTTCGAGGTCCTGACCGCCACCGACGTGGAAGACAGCCTCGACCCGTTCCTCGATAGCGACACCGCCCTGCTGACGTTGAGCAACCGCTACGACGGCATCGACCTGCCTGACGACGACTGCCGGCTGGTGATTCTGGACGGGCTGCCGGCGAAGGGCGACCTACAGGAGCGGTTTCTTTACCGCGAACTCGGCGCCCAGAACGTCCTCCAAGAACGGATCCGGGCCCGGATTGCTCAGGGCGCCGGTCGAGCGACCCGCAACTTCCGCGACTACGCCGTCGTGATCGTGATCGGCGATGACCTTGTCAGCTACCTGACTCCGAAAGACATCCAGGCCGCGTTCCATCCGGATCTGCACGCTGAGATCGAGTTCGGTTGGAGCAACAGCCGCGACGACACCAGCGCGAATATGACCGCCAACATCGCGATCTTCGATGAGCACGGCGAGGAGTGGGCCGACGTCGAACGAGACATCCTCGCCCGGCGTGACCAGTGCGAACGCATCGACCCTCCCGGCGCCAGCCAGCTCCAGGCCGCGGCCAGTGCCGAAGTCGAGACGTGGGAAGCGATCTGGAGCGGTGACTGGACTAGCGCCCTGCAAGCGGCCCGGGCGGTCATCGACAGCCTGACCGGCGGCCGGCCCACGGGCCGCTACGCGGGGCTCTGGAACTACCTCGCGGCCTCGATCGCGCTACGTCAGGTCCACACCACCCACAACTCCCAATACACGGCCACCGCCGCGTCCTACCTGCGCGCCGCTCGACAGTGCGCCCGCGGCACCAAGTGGCTCGACTACCTCGTCTCCGCCGCCGACACCATCACCGACGCCACCGTCGGGTCAGAGCTGGACCCGATCGACCAGCTCGCGATCGACAACATCCTCACCCGCCTCCCCAAGCTGGGCCGGCCTTCGGTGTTCGACACGGCGACCAACCAGATGCGGCAGGCCCTGTCCGCAAAGGCGCCTAACCCTTATGAACAAGCGCTGGTCGATCTCGGCACCTACGCAGGCGCCAGCGAGAGCGTCCCCAAGTCCAAAGCTGCCGCCTTCCCCGATGGCGCCTGGCTGTTCGGCGAGATCACCTGGATCTCCTGGGAAGCCAAGAGCGACGCCAAAGACGACGGCGAACTGGGCGCCGACTACACCCGTGAAGCCGGCGGCCATCTGCGTTACCTGTCCCGCAGCCGCGGCCAAGATCTCCCGGAGGACTCCTTCGGGTTCATCATCACTCCTCAACGACGAACCCATTCCGCCGCGTCGCTCGTCGCCGAAGACCATCTCTGGCTCCTACGCCCGGAGCAGGTCCTCGAGCTTCACGACAAGATCATCCGCGCCTGGCGACGCCTCCACAGCCTCAACAACCCCACACCGCACACCGCCGCCGACATCCTGCGCGACGAACAAGCCCTACCCAGCCAATGGATCCCACGCCTACGAACGACCCGACTTGCTGACGTATGAGCGCTCGGCAGCACGCACAGCGTCAGTTTGGGACCGCATGAGTCTGCTGTCCGGACTTGCTTTGGGCGTGCGTCCTGGCGCAGAGGCGATCCTCTGGGTTGGCGCCGTAGCGGCGATGGACGTGCGCCCGATTACGATGGCCGTGTCAACCTGACTTGGCCCCGGTAGGACGGCTCGAAGCGGCCCCGGCCTTCTCGTGCTGGGCTGGGTCGTGCGGCATCCTTGTTCTGTGACCGAGGGCAGCGAGACGCCGGCATGGTTTGGGCAGGTGCCGGATCGAACGGTTGTCGAACGGACATGGGCAGCCGTGGCGGCAGGGTCGTTGTCGCGTGAGCGTGCGCACGAGTGGGCCGTTCCATGGGTCGAGGGTGACGCTGAACCTCTGCCGGACGTGATGGTCAACCGTGCGATGACGTCGTTGCATGGGTTCGACATGGCGGCGAGCAAGCCTGGGCGCCCTTCGTTGATTCACCACGGCCCACCGGGGTCTATTACCGGACCCTCGCCGACATCCAGGTCGGGCTTCAGGAGTGGCGAGCGGAATGCGTCGAGTACGACTCCAATCCCGAGGGGTGGCTTGCGGATAGGCGGGCGCTCGCTCGTGCGGTCATCGAGGAGGAACGGCAGCTCGGCATGCTCGGCGCTGCGGCCCGGCGTGGCGCCGGGCAGCAGGACCGGTTCTCCGCCGTTCGGCTGCTGGCCGCGGAGCATGCGTCGGAGCCGTTTCCTGATTGCCGCGGGGAGGAGATCGATGGCGTCGACTTGGTCTTGGTGGACGCCGATTTGCACGGCTGCGTTCTGCACTTCCTCGGTGGGCTGACGGGTCTGGATGCGTGGCAGCGGGACATTCTCGAGCGTGTCTCCGGCGACCTCGACCGTGTGCAGCAGAAGCTCCCACCAGCCTGCGTGACCTACTTTCAACAAGCGCAGGCGCTGGCTAACGCGTTGCTCGCTGCGCTCAACGGTGACGGTGTTGGGGTGCGAGGCTAGTCCGAGGTCGCGCGCTTCGCGCGGGCATGAGCGAGGCGGTAGCTGGTGGTGCCGGTTTCGATGATTTGGCCGTTGAAGGTGAGTCGGTCGACGATGGCGGCGCAGAGTCTGGGGTCGGCGAAGGTCTTGGTCCAGCCGGAGAACGGCTCGTTGGAAGCGATCGCGATGGCGGACTTCTCCTCGCGTTCGGTAAGCACCTGGAACAACAGCTCGGCACCGCGCCGGTCGAGCACGAGGTAGCCGAGTTCGTCGCAAATCAGCAGGTCAACGCGGCCGTAGCGGGCGATCGTCTTGGACAGCTGTTTGTCGTCGGCGGCCTCGACAAGCTCGTTGACCAGCTTGGATGCAAGGACGTAGCGGACCGAGTGCCCGGCCTGCGCCGCAGCGGTCCCGAGCGCGATGAGCAGATGACTCTTGCCGGTGCCGGAGTCGCCGATCAGGCAGAGCGGCTGCCCGGCCTTGACCCAGGCGCAGGCGGCCAGCTGGTGGACGGTCGCCGCGGCGATGTTGGGGTTGGCCGCGAAGTCGAACTCATCGACCCGCTTGTCGCGGGGGAACCCGGCGGCGTTCATCCGTCGCACCGCCCGCCTGCTGTCGCGGTCGTCGCACTCGGCCGTCACCAACTCGGCGAGGAACCCAGGTAGGACAACTGTTCCCGCTCTGCCGCGGCGGCGATCTCCCCGAACCGGGAACGGATCGTCGGCAGCCGCAGCGTGCGGCAGCCGCCGTCAATCGCCGCGACCGCGGCCTGCTTGGTGACTACCTTCCGGGTAGTCATGAGCCGGCTCCGGTTAGCAGGTCGTCGTAGGGCGCGACCGACGGCAACGGCTTGTTGTCGGCGAGCAGTTCGGCTGGGACCTCGGCGTCGGCTTCGGCCCGATGGGCATGCAGGTCGACGATTCTCGGCAGGATTAGCCCGAGCGGGACGGCGCCGTCGGGGTGGGCGCTCTTGCGGGCCTCGACCGCGACGACGTCGGGGCTGACCGAGTCGACCCGCACGGCGGCGGTGATCCCGGCGATCACGTCAGCGGCCGGCAGGTGGCGGTGCAGCAGCAGCACCTCCACCAACGCGTGCGTGCGTTGGGAGTCACGAGCTGACGCCGGGCGGCGGCCCGAACGCGTCATGCGCCTGCGTGAACATCCCCGACGCGCGAGCCTGCGCGAGCGCGGTTGCGCCGGGCAGCGCACCGGGTTTGCGTTGCAGGACCTCGTGGTAGTGGTCCAGGTTCAGGGCCTGCTCGCCGCGGACGGTGATCCGCTCGTGCACCGCGACCTGCCTGGCGCCGTCGAACACGGTGACGGTGCAGGCGCCGAGCCGGACCCCGGACCCGTCGGCCGATCAGCTTCGCCGGCACCGAGTAGTAGCACTGCCGCACCGTGACACGGGCGTAACGGTCGACGCGAGGTTCGAGGGTCAGCCACGTCGGGAACTCCGCGGTCGGCAACGGCCGCAGCAGCGGCGCCTCGCGAGCGAAGTCCGACCCGACCGTCGAGGCTCGGTTGGCGATGCGGCGGTAGTCGTCCTTGGCGTCGGCCGCGGCGAGCAACTCGTTGAGCTGGGCGATGGAGTCGACCTTCGGCATCGGGACGCAGTGGTTGCGACGGAACCGGCCACCCTCGCCTTCGACGCAGCCCTTCTCGTGGGCGCCGTCGACGCCGGGTTGGCAGTAGAACGCGTCGATACCCATGTGGGCCTGGAACAGCGTCCACCGCTGCGACTCGACCCGGTTGCGCCCGACCAGCACCCTGCTCACCGCGGACTTCAAGTTGTCGTAGCGGATGTGGACGGGTCGGGGACGCCGCCAAGCTGCTCAAACGAGTAGACATGTCCCTCGAGGAACGCCTCTTGGCCAAGGGTGGGGAACGCACGATGCACCGATCCGTGCGGCAGACCACTCCTCGTCAAGCGATCTGAATGTCACACACCCGGTCACCAGCCCCGACCGTGTCTTTTCAAGGCAGTATCACGTTATGTCTTCTTCTGCCTTAACTGACGTCTTGCCGATCGTGGGAGTGGTTGTCGGCGGGGTGCTTGCGTGGGCCGCGGGCAGCCTGTCGGAAAGATCAGCTTGGCGTCGCAGTCAGTCGACCCGTTGGGACGCGCGTCGGCTTGAGGCGTACTCGGACTATGCGTCAAGCGTCAAACAGTTCACCCGTGCCTGTCTTCGGATCGCGGCGTCCAAAGGATTAGGTACTGCGAAGGACCCGCTAGATGTAGCTGCTGGTGTCGAGGAGATCGCTCGTGCAGAGGATCGCCGGTCGGCAGTGTTTGACACGGTCCTGCTGCTTGGTGACCCATCAACAATTGCTGCTGCTAGGGAGTAGAACCGCCTGGCTTGGATTCTTTACGACGAGATGCTGGTGGGAGATGCAAGCCCGACGCAGGATGAATTCATGGATGCGTTTCGGGCCGCAGGTGTTGCGCGCGATGAGTTCTTAGCATCGGCACGCCGAGACTTGCGCGTTCTCTCCGATTTTTCAGCGACGGTCGATTGGCGGTTGGTGCAATCACCGGGCAGTTCATCGGCATCTCAGCCCTAGACAAGCTCGGCAGTGCCGAAGCGCGGTCGCACGGAGGGTCTGCAGGAAAGCCGTGCGTGGCCGCGCTCCGGCCTGCGGGGGCAAAAGCAGTGCCCCGTGGATTCAGCGCGTCGTCCTTCGGCTGAATTGAATGGCCCCGTTGGTTACCTCGCGGACTGCTACGCGAACGCCTTGATATGGAACCTCGCCGACAACGGAGCCCGGAATTGCTTGGCCCCGTGTCTGATGGGCGTGAGGCAGCTCTCTCTGGTCTCGCCGGCGCTATTTGGCAGACGCGCGTGGATCGCGAGGGGGTCCGGTGCGAACCATAATGACCGGTCCGGGATGGCGGAGCGCTCGGCCATCCGGTGCCCCGAGCTCTTCGCGTCCGGTGGCAACAAACCAACTGCCGCGACCGACAACTGCAACGGGTCCACGTCATCGGTGGTTCAGGAGCGCCTCCCCGGCCGGTGGTCTAATGCATACCTGGGATGAGCGTTAGCTGTCGAAGAGTAGCGGGGGACAGATGGCCACCACAGGGCGACCGCCGAAGGCGTTCATCAGCCACGCGAGCGAGGACAAGGATCGCTTCGTCGTGGAATTCGCCAGGCAGCTACTCAGCAGGGGCGTGCTCGTCTGGCTGGACAGGTGGGAGATCGGAGGCGGGGACTCGCTACCCGATCGCATCTTCGAGCAGGGGATCGGCACCTCAGATGCGGTCATCAGCGTGCTGTCCCATGTCGGAATGTCCAAGCCTTGGGTCAAGGCCGAGTTCGACGTGTCGGTCGTTCGGCAAATTGAGGGCAAGACCCAAATGATTCCGATCGTTCTTGATGAGGGTGTGGGTATCCCCGTAGCGATCCAGCACATCTTTCGCTACGACATCCCCAAGCAGGGTTTCGATCACGTCTTGGACGAGGTCGTGCGAGACATGTTCAACGTCTCGCGTAGGCCGCCTCTGGGAGAGCCGCCGCCGTATGTCGGATCGCTACCCAACATCCGACACCTCGAAGACCCTATCGACTCCGCTGTCTTCGCCGCGCTCATCGCGCACTTCCGCTCGCTGGACGGTCCAAACTGGCAATCGTTCTCGAACAGCATCGGCGAAGCAGTTGAACCGTTGGGGATCACCTACGACCAGGTGCTTGAAAGTCTGGAGATTCTCGAAAGCCAGGGCCTCCTCGAGGCCCAGAAGTTCGTCGGAGGCCAGCGCTGGCAACTCAAGGGCATCCCGAACTACATCTGGCTGGAAGAAGAGGCCCGAGCCGGGTTCGACATTGACAAGCTGCGACGCCAGATGTTGTCCGACATTGTAAACAAGCCGACCGCTCCCGGTCCGATCGACTGGCTCAGCTATGACGGCATCCACTGGCGAACGGTCTACGCGATCCTCAGAGAGTTCGAGAGTGCCGGATACATCAGGGCGCACTACCTGCAGGACGGCCCATCTATACACGAGGTCACACCGCTTGCGAAGAGGGCGCTCCGAAACTTGGAATAGGGACCATTAAGGCGTGGACCCCCAGCGGCTCGCTGGCGGTCCGGTCCAATAACTCTAGGTGGTCGCTCTAATCAGTCCGCGGCGGCGGAGAGTCGAGGGTGGGGCTGGCCGACAGGGGTCAGCATGCCGTTCGGCGGCTAAATCGTATTGCCTCGTTGGCGTGAAACAGCGCTCTCTGGTGACCTCGCCAGCGCTAATCGGCCTAATCGCTGTCACCGAGCCGTCCGGCAGACCCACGGACACGCTGGCGTCGTAGAGTGCGCGCATGACGGAGGGCGGCGACGAGGGTTCCGCCATCTGGGTTGGGCGTAGCCAGGATGGCTTCGATCTGTCCGTGGCCGGAATCGACCTCGCCGCGATTCAGCAGATGATCCGTCAGCAGTACGACCTCCCCGACGTGGACCCGCCACCGGATGTCGCAGAGTTCCTCGCCGCATCCCCGCTGCGCGCGGACCCGCTCTCGACCGAAGCGTCGGACCTGGACGTCATCGGTGAAGGTACGGAGGGCGACATCGACCGCATCCAGTACTTGCGCGCCGAGTTGATAGCTGACCTCGCCGCGACCGATCGCCAAGCCGCCGCTTCTGGACCCATCGGTGCCTCCCGAGAGGCACGCCGGGCTCAGGCTGCCGCATCTACGGCTGAAGACTGGATGGATGCCATTGCCGACGCGGTTCCGCAGATCCGCGCGCGTACGATCGCCAACGCCGACGCGGTCCGCAAGATGTGGAAGCGGCACGCACTCATCCCGGCCGGTCTCGAGGGCTACTTGACCCATTTACAAGAATCGGCAGCGGAGCTGAGCGCCCGCCTCTCGAAGCTCGACGCACAGGCCCATCAACTCCGCACCCAGGGGCTGTCTTCGAGCTCCACCGAACTGTTGGCCGTTGACACCCACCGGGCGGCTATCGTGCCCGTGCTGCTTCGCGCTCGAATCTTGCTACAGAACTTGGATATGGTCGGCGGACTTGCCTCTCTGGAGAATGTCTTCGCCGACCTGTCGTCGGTGTTGTGGGGCGTTGCTAGCGACTACGCGCACGCGCTGCGGGAGGCGCGCCAGCAGCAACGGCTCCGCCGGGCCCGGCACCTGGTATTCCGAGAACTGGCGTACGTGCTGCTATCTGCGGTTGTAAGCGTGAAGGTGGCAGACGTTGTCTCCCATGCCTATTTCGCTGGGTTCGGTACCTTCCTCACCGCTGAACTGCTTCTGAACGTCCTTGACCGCTGGTGCATTGCGCCGAGCCTGCAGCTTCATGACAACGTTAGGTCGATGGACGGCCTGATCGCCGGTGTCGACGAGTGCGCGAACCTCCTCACCTCCGTCCGTCGAATCCAGGGAATGATGGAGGCACCGGCGGCACTGAACGAGGTCGAGCTCACCCCCGTGCTTGGGACGCTGATTGACAGATTGGCTGCAATCCAGCGCGCCGAGTCGATGTCGGCGTACACCTGAGGGCTCTAGACGGGTTCACCCCGATCGAGGTGTAGTGACGGTCTGATGTGACTCAGTGGCTCGTTGACGGTTCGTCCCCCCCGGGATGGTTGCGTGGGTAGTCGCCCTGACCAGTCCGCGGAGGGATGAGGCCAGGACGATCGGTGGTCAAGACCCGTCAGTGGGCCGTATGGCGGCTGAATCGGATGACCTCGTTGGTTACCCAACAGGCTGCAACGCGAAGCCTTGGCGCCGTCACCGACGACGGTGACAAGTCTAAGCATCGGGCCACGAGCGCTGCTCGGCCTAGAGGTAGCTATGCCCCGATTGTGACAGGAGCGCGAGCGCTTTCGCAGTTGAGACTGGAGCAAACCAGATCCTCGTGGTGGAGCGAGAGGTGGAGCAAAACTGGAGAATCAATCAGCGCGCTACGGCTTGGGACGGCGTTTAACGGCGTCGAATCGCATCCAGACCATCCCGAATTCAGGCGATACCCTAGGCAAAACGGGCGATAGCTAGTACCGCCGTTCACCCTGGCAGTGTGGGGGTCAGGGGTTCGAGTCCCCTCAGCTCCACCCATCTCGACCACAATATGTAGTGCCCGTAGGCCAGAGTCTGGCCATATCTTGGTGTGGCTGCGAGCGTGTTTGTGGCTCCGTCGGAAGCCTGGAGCGAAACTGGAGGATTGAATCTCCGTCCTCCAAATAGGGTCAGTACTTGCTCCACAAATCGGTGTGAGGTCCGTCGTCCCTCACCGCTTGCGTGGAGGAGACGCTGATGTAGGTCACTGGGCACGTTCGAGCCCGCGGTAACGGATAGGCACATGCGGGCGGCGGGGTAGCTTCCGTCAGCTGGTGGTCAGCGCCCATCGGGGAGGTGTCGCAAGGGGAACGCCTTGATACGGCACCTCGCCGACGGCGGCCCCCGAGATTATTGAAGTCAATATCTGGCCGACGTGAAGCCCGTGGGTCTCGGTACCTCGCCGATTGAAGCCGTCGAGAGGAGGGCTCGAGATCGCCGAGCGTCCAGCCGGCGGCTCACACCACGGTAGATGCCGGCGAACACGGGCCACCTAGCCCTGGCCCTCAGCATGCCGGATGATGGCAAGCGAACAGCCAATCTAGCGAGGAGGGCGGAACCTAGTGCGTATGCGCGCTGATCATGACCCAGTACGAGCAGAGGCCGACATGGCAAGGGTTCAGGCCCTCACGGCTACAGCCGACGACAACCTAAGCGAAGCGGTCGCCGCACTCGAAGAGGCAGAAGACGGACCCGGTTCAGCTGACGGTGACCTGGTGAACCGACTGGACGCTGAGGTTTCGCGCCTGAAAGATGAGTACCGCGAAGCCGAAGACGAGCTGGGCCGCGTACAAGCGCATTGGTATGAGGAAGAGGCCGACGATGATGACGCCAGCGGCGATCTGGACGTCGATGAAGCGGCGGAAATTTGGCTATCGCGCGGCATGGATGAAGGTGACACGTTCGGCTACAGCGAGGATGAGCTACGGCGCGCACTAGGCCGGATCTAGGGCGTGTCTCTGAAGTCATGAGAGCCAGAGCAGGATCGCGGCGAGGACGACGCCGCCTCGGTAGGTGAGTGCGTGTTTGTCGTAGCGGGTGGCGAGTCCGCGCCAGTTCTTGATGTGGTTGAAGGCGCGTTCGACGACATTGCGGTTTTTGTAGTCGGCGGCGTCGAAGCCAACGGGCCGGCCGCCGCGAGATCCTTTGTTTCGGCGATGCCGGATCTGATCGGAGGGTTCGGGGATCACTGCTGTGATTCCGCGGGCTCGAAGATGCGCCCGATGCGCCCGCGCGGAGTAGGCTTTGTCACCGCGCAGCGCCTGGGGTCTGGTGCGTGGACGACCAGCTCCCAGGCGAGGCACCCGCAGCTCGGCCAACAGCTTCGGCAGCGCCGGGGAGTCGTTGGCCTGGCCCGGGGTCAGCGCGATCACCAGCGGTAATCCGCGACCGTCGACCAGGGCGTGGGTCTTGGTCGTCAACCCGCCGCGCGAGCGCCCGATCGCATGATCGACCGGTTCGTCCCTGCGCGGGCCAGCAGTCTTGTCATTCCACTGCGCCCCCTGTGTGCGATGTCGGCGATGTCGAGGACCTCGCAGCTGTCGCGCCGTGCTGATGCACCCGCGCCGTGGTCGAGTCCACCGAAAGCCGCCAATCGATGCGGCCATCAGCATCGGCCTGGACCTGCAGCGCGCTCAAGACCCGATCCCACGTTCCATCGATCGAGAAACGGTGATGCCGCTTCCAGACCGTCTGCCAGGGACCGAAGTCCGCCGGCAGATCACGCCACGCGACCCCGGTCCGATACCGGTAGATCGCGCCCTCGACCAGCGAACGGTGATCACGCATCGGCCGGCCCATCGCACCCTTCACCGGCGGCAACACCGCCTCGATCCGGGCCCACATCTCATCGTCCAGCACCGCGCTCCGAGTCATGACCCGAACAATCGCACCCCGACGACGGCGACATTGGAGACACGCCCTAGTTGTCGTGACCTGACACGTTGTAGTCGGACTGGGAGCCTGGAGGTCGGTGGGCGGCCGCCGAGGGCGGAGTGGCCTCGTCGAGTGTTGTGGTGGTCGAGGAACCGGTCAAGGCCTTGATGACGGAGCCAGCTGCAGGTCCAGGCCTGGACGTAGGCCCATTCGTTGAGCAGGGTGCGGTTAAACCGCTCGGCTTGCACTTGGTCCAGGGTGGGTTGACCCGTTCGGGTGGACATTGATCGCGTGACTGTCGTCGCGCGGGAGGATGTCCTCATGGCAGGTACCCGTAGGAGATACACCCCGGAGTTCCGGGCTGAGGCAGTGCGGCTGGTGGCCGATACGGGCCGGCCGGTGGTGCATGTCGCGGCCGAGATCGGCGTCAGCGCGCAGTTGCTGGGTCGGTGGGTGTTGCGTGCCAGGCCCTCGGCCGCCGGGGCCAGGCGGGTCCTGGATGTTGATGAGCGTGCGGAGTTGGAGCGGTTGCGCAAGGAGAATGCGGATCTGCGCCTGGACAAGTCGTTCTTGAAAAAAAAGCCGCGGTCTTCTTCGCCTCCGATCAGCACCGGTAGAGATGCTCCGGTTGATCACGGCGGAGAAGGCCGACTACACAGTGACCAGGATGACCGGGCTGCTTGAGGTGTCGCGCTCGGGCTACTACAAGTGGGTTGCCGCTCAAGCTGCCGGCCCGAGGCCGTCGGTGACCAGGCGCGCCGGGCTGGACGTCAAAGTTGCGGCGTTCCACGCCGCCTCAAACCACGTCTACGGCTCGCCGAGGATCCTCGCCGATCTGCGCGCCGAGGGCGTGAGGGTGTCGCGCAAGACGGTCGCTGCGTCGATGAGACGCCAGTCTTTGCAGGGGATCAGCCCGCGCAAGTTCACCCCGGTCACGACCGTCTCCGACCCGCACGCGCCCGGCCTGCCGGACTTGGTCAACCGCGAGTGGGACACCGGGCAGTTGGACCGGGTCTGGACCTCCGATATCACCTATTTGGCGACCGGGCAGGGCTGGCTCTACCTCTGCGCCGTGCGCGACGGCTGCTCCCGCCGGGTCATCGGATGGGCCATGGCCGAGCACCTGCGCACCGAACTCGTCACCGCCGCCCTCGCTATGGCCGTGGCCTTCCGCACAGCCCGCCCGGCGACGGTGGTGTTCCACGCCGACCGCGGAACCCAATACACATCAAGGGAAATCGCCGACTACACCGCCGCCCACGGCCTGGCCTGCTCCGTCGGACGGACAGGGGTCTGCTGGGACAACGCCCAGCAGGAGTCCTACTGGTCCAGCCTCAAGGCCGAGTTCTACGACCGCCGCGGCTGGCCCACCCGAGCCGAGGCGGCCGCCGCAGTCGGGGACTGGATCGAACGCGTCTATAACCGACGCCGACGCCGCTCCTCCCTCGGCATGCTCACACCCGTACGGTTCGAACAACAACACGGTCACCCGGCACAAGCCACCTGACCTACCGTCCACCCGAACGGGTCAACCCCAGGGGCATCCGGGTTTGGTGAAGCGGCGTTTGAGTTGCCAGGCGCTGCAGACCCAGCCCCAGTCGTTCCGTGGCGATAGATCAGGGCGTTGTCGGTGAGCATGCGCCTGATGGTTTCCGGGCCCTGTAATCCTCAGTCCTGCACGAGCGTAACCCCGAGGTACTCCACGTTCTCAACGCTTTCCGCGTCGGGGGTGAGCGTGAGATTGAATTCGATATCGGCAGAAATTGTTGTTGCCACCCAGGACGTATGGTCGTTGTAATCCCCCTCGATGATGACGAGTTCCCCGGTCTCTAGGTACGCATCCGACTTAGACGCATACCCATCCACGCTAACCTCTGCGCGGACAGTTGCAGTGCCTACGAGAGTTCCGCCCTCGAACTCCTCGGCGATCTGCCAATCGAGCGTCGACAGGTCAGGAGACACACCGTAGAACGTGGGGCTCTCGAGGTACGCATGCCCTGAAGCTGCCCATTCGTCGTCCGGCAATTCTACTCCGACGAGGTCGTCGCAGGCCGACTCGACGGCGTCTCGCACAAGGTCGACGGTGCTTGGGAACAGCGCGAGCCGGCTCTGCATCTCCAGCGCCGTCACGAGCCGGGCGAGATGGTCCGCTTTCGCAGTGAACACGTCCGAGAGCGTGCGAAACAACTCGACGGACGGGCAATCTGCCTGCCTCGCGAGATCATCT
>JBDSAN010000490.1:0-5436 GCA_039922115.1 Jatrophihabitantaceae bacterium | reverse complement strand
TCGCTCCACGAGTACAGGGCGAAGGTGCTTTCAAGCAGGTCGTGCATCGAGATCTCGCGGGCGTGTCCCTTGATCACCACGCTCCAGGCATCGCCTGCCTCGCTGTCATAGCCGTCGCACTCGAAGGCGACCAGGGTGTTGGCGAAGGTGGCGGCCAGCTTGGTGCCCTCGGCGGTGCAGAACACCACGCTGTGCCCGTCCAGCACGTAGTTGATCGGAAAGATGTCGGGTTGGCCGGCCACCGCGGTCGCCAGCCGGCCGACCTCGCCGTGGCGCAACAGGCTGAGGCAATCCTGCTCATCGAGGACCGCGACGCTGGGCGAGTCGGGCGGCATGCAATCAGTCTGCCGACCGGGCGGAGTTCGGCAGTAGAGCCGTAGGTCCCGGTCAGTGGGACGCCGAGCGGCGGCATCTGGCAGGCTCGGTCAGGTTCGGCATTGCCCGGAATCAGCCGCCAGTGCAGCATCATCGAGGAGGACCCACCATGACGGCCAACAGCCTGCAAGCGGTATTGCTGACCGCGAACCTGGACCGGCTGGTCAGCTTCTACAGCGGGCTGCTCGATGCCGAGCAGTACGACCGGGTGCCCGAGGCCGGCGATGCATTCTTCGTCGGGCTGCGGGTCGGTGACAGCAAGCTGGGGATAGCCGTCGACCCGAATGCAGTGTCGGCCGGCAACGCGCAGCGAATCCTGCTCAGCGTCGAGGTCCAGGACGTTGAGGCCATGCTCGAGCGGGTGTCAGCGGCCGGTGGCACGGTGACCGGTGGGCCGAACGACATGCCGTGGGGCCAGCGGGTGGTTCACCTGGCCGACCCGGACGGCAATACCGTCAACCTCACCCAGCAGCTCTGATCTGCTTGCGGCAACGGCCAAATCTCGATTGTCAGGCCGGCGCGCGCCGCGAGCTGGCGGTCAGTCGCGGTTGCGGTCGCGATCCTCGCCGAGCGGCAGGTCGGCGGCAGGTTGCTGCGGTGCCGGCCGGTCCGGCTGGCTGAACAGCTGGGTGACCGGCCGGCCGTTGGCCCGGACCGCCTGGGTCGGCGTCGCGGGGCCGGAGAAAACCGGCCGTCCTGGCATCGGCCGCGACGACTTGTCGGCCGGATTGGCCTGCTCGGACGTGCTGGTGCCGGCGGTGGCCGACTCGCTCTCGGTGCTGGTGTGCTGATCTTTGCTCACGCGTCACTGCCTTCTGTGCGTTGACTGCCAGCGGGACTGGCAGGTTCGCCGCCGCCAACGGCATCGGAGCTGCCGAGCGTTGCGTGGCGAGGTGGTACCGGCGCGCTGTTGGCGCCGGTCCGGTGGCCTGATCGGCGAAACGTGCTCGCAGGGCCTTGCTTGGAGCATACGGCCTTGATCGCGACGGGCTTCTATCGCAACGGGCTTCGACGGGCTCAATCGCAACCGGCCGGCGCGGCGCCGGCCGTGCTCAGGCTGTGCTTCAAGCGCAGGATGCGACCGACTGCCGCGTCCACCATGGACCGGAAGGCCGGGTCGGTGCGGACCCGGGTCAGCACCGCCGCCGAGGCGGCCGGCAGATCCGGACTCATCAGCAGCATGTCCTCACCGGCCGCCACCGCCTGCTGCGCGACCCAGCCGGGGCTGCCGGCCTGCCGGACCGGAGCCATCCACAGCGAATCGGTGACGACCATGCCTGAGTAGCCGAGGCCGCGCCGCAACTGGCCATTGACCAGGGTTGCCGACAGGGTGGCCGGTCGACCGCTCCGATCCAGTGCGGGCAGCGCGAGGTGACCGACCATGATGCTGTCGGCGATCGGTGCCGCGGCCAGGAACGGCGGCCGGTCCAGCGCGGCCCAGCGCGCGCTCGACTCGGTGATGACGGCCAGCGCCAGGTGGCTGTCGGTGGCGGTGCTGCCATGGCCCGGCCAGTGCTTGAGGGTCGCGGCCACGCCGGCGGCCTGCAGGCCGGTGACCGCGGCCCGGACGTCGATGGCGTCCAGCGCCGGGTCCGGGCCGAAGCTGCGGTCACCGATGATCCCGTCCGGCGTGGTCACCACGTCGGCGTCCGGCGCGAAGTCCTGGTTCACGCCCAGCCGGCGAAGCTGGCTACCCAGCCGGTAGTAGTCACAGCTCAGCGTGCTCGGCGCGGTGCCGGCCAGTTGCCGCTCGGCCGGGCGCGGGCTGACCCCGTCGGTGATCCGCTGCACCGGGCCGCCCTCCTGGTCGGTACCGATCAGTAGCGGCACGCCGGAATCGGCTCGGGCGGCCTGCTGCAGGCCGCTGGTCAGCGCGGCGATCTGGCCGGCGCTGTCGACGTTGCCGCTGGAAAGCTCCGGCCGGGCCGGGTCGAGGGTGTTGTGATCGAGCAGGATGATCCCGCCCAGATGCCAGCGCCGGACGACCTCGGCCCCGGTCGCTGCGCCGTACAGGGCCAGGTTTGCCTGCCGCTGGGCCGGGCTGGCCGAGGTCGCCGAGCCGCCGTAGACGAAGGCGTAGAACAGCTGGCCGACCAGTTGCGGATCAGTGAGCCCACCCGGGTTGGCCGGCAGCTTGGCCGCCGAGCCGGTCGATGCCGGCGGGCTGGTCGATGCTGGCGGGCTGGCCGATGCGGGCGGGCTGGCCGAGGCTGCTGAACTGGCCGGCCGGTTGGTGGCGCTGGTCGGCTGAACCGGTCCGGTCCGGTTCGGCTGTCCGTTCGAGGAGCAGCCGACCAGCGCGATCAGCAACAGCCCGACCGCCAGCGTCCGCTGGCCGGCGCGTGGCCGAGCCGAACCGATCGATGCTGGCACCGTGCTCCTTTCCTGGTACCTAGCTGGCGGGTATCTAGCTGGCTGGTACCTAGCTGACAGGTACCTAGCTGGCTGTACCTAACTAACACCTATTTAGCTGACTCGTACTTAGCTGACACGCCGCAACCTGCCGCGGTTGCATCGGCCAGCGCTAAGGCTGCGGCCACCGGGTAGCTAGGGAGAACTTCCGAAGCGCGCTGGTCCCTTAGCAGAGCAACGTCGGAGCAGTAATCGAAGTATCGACGTGAGGAGAGCGATCATGACCAGCAATCTGGGCGAACTGCACAGCGAGGCGGTCTACCGGCGCGAGCAGCTGACCGAGGACTTCCGGCGGGCCGGCGGTCGTGGCCGGGGCCGGAGCACCGGCCGGCAGCCCGGTGGCGCTCGCCGCTGGCACCTGCGCCACGACCACCCGGCCGGCCAGTAACCAGGCCGGCAAGCAGGACGGACCGGACGGTGCCAGCGCCGCTGACAGTGCTTGGCCGCACAATGGCTAGCGTGCCTCGACGAGCTACCCCACTGGTCGGCCGGGCCGGCGAGCTTGCCCAGCTGGAGCAGCTGCTGGCCGGCTCGACCGAGCGCGGCGCGATCGTGTCCGGCGATGCCGGCGTGGGCAAGACCCGGTTGCTGGCCGAGGTGCTGGACCGGGCGGAGCGGGCCTCGATCCGCTGCCTGGCCGGGCACTGCCTGGACTTCGGCGAGGCCAGCCTGCCGTACCTGCCGTTCAGCGAGGCGTTCGGCCGGCTGGCTGAAACGGACCCGGCACTGGTCGAGCAGCTGCTGACCCGGTTCGGCCCGATCGGACGGCTGCTGCCGCCGGGGCCGGGTAGCGCGCTGAGCCGGTCGGGCGAGGATCCGGCCCGGCTGGACCGGGCCGGCCTGTACGACAGCGTGCAATCCGGGCTCGAGGCGATAGCTGAGGACCAGCCGGTGTTGCTGCTGATCGAGGACGTGCACTGGGCCGATCAGGCCACCCGTGACCTGATCGGCTTCCTGCTGGCGCGGCTGCGCTCGAACCGGCTGAGCCTGCTGGTGTCCTACCGCACCGATGACCTGCACCGCCGCCACCCGCTGCGCCGGGCGCTGGCCGAGTGGAGCCGGCTACCCCGGGTCCGGCGGGTTCACTTGGACCCGCTGTCGGCCACCGAGGTGCGCTCGCTGGTCACCGCGATCCGGCCGTCCGGGCTGTCTGAGGACGAGCTCGGCCGGATCGTCGAGCGAGCGGCAGGCAATGCCTTCTACGCCGAGGAGCTGGCCTCAGCCGCTGGGCAGGACCGGCAGGCCGGGGCCGGCGACGGCCTGCCCGGCGAGCTGGCCGAGCTGCTGCTGATCCGGCTGGATCGGCTGTCCGAACTGGCCGGCGAGCTGGTCCGGTTGGCGGCGGTGGCCGGTGGCCGGATCGGGCACGAGCAGCTGGTCGAGCTCGCCGATCGACCCGACCGGCCCGATCGAGCAGGTGCCGCCGCCGAGCTGGAGGCGGCGCTGCGCGAGGCGGTCGACGAGCACGTGCTCGAACCGGTCGATATCGGCTACACCTTCCGGCACGCGCTGCTCAGCGAGGCGGTCTATGACGACCTGCTGCCCGGCGAGCGGGTCCGGCTGCATGCCGCCTTCGCCCGGCTGCTGGCCGGCCAGCCCGGCTCGGCCAACGCGGCCCAGCTGGCCAGGCACGCGCGTCGCTCCAACGACCTGGCCGGCGCGTTCGCGGCCAGCATCCTGGCCGGCGAGCAGGCGATGGACCTGGCCGCGCCGCAGGAGGCGATGCGGCACTTCGAGACCGCGCTGGAACTGCTCGGTTCGGTGCCCGCGCCGGCCGACCGGGACTGGACCCAGCTGGTGCTGGCCGCGGCCGATGCGGCCGGTGATGCCGGGCACCCGTACCGCGCGCTGGCGATCGTGCGCGACGCGCTGGAGCGTCCGCCGGTCGGCCTGGCCGACCTGGACCATGCTCGGCTGCTGCTCGGCCTGGCCAACCGGTCCTTGCTGGTCGATGCCGACAATGACGCCGCGGCCGCAACCACCGCCGCGTTGCAGCTGGTGCCGGCCCAGCCGCCGAGCCAGCTGCGGGCCCGGCTGGCCGCGCTGCACGCGCACGCCTCGGTGGCGCTCGGCCGCGATGTCGACGGGGCCCGGTGGGCCCAGGAGGCGATCGAGCTGTCCGGTCAGCTCGGCCAGCCCGAAGCCGCCGCCGACGCCCGGACCACGCTCGGACTGATCGAGCGGCGCAGCGGCGACCCGGACGCGGCCGCGCAGCAGCTGCGCGCGGTCGCCGAGCAGGCCCAGGCCGGCGGCGAACTCACCATCGAGTTGCGCAGCCGCTACACGCTGGCCACCCTGCATCACGAGCAGGGCCAGCTACCGGCCGCGCTGGTTGCCTTTCAGACTGCCGCCAACCGGGCTCGCGAGACCGGCCGGCAGTGGGCCGCTTACGGTATCGAGGCCCGCGCGCTGGCCGGCATGGTGCAGTACGAGCTCGGAGACTGGGACGGCGCGCTGCGCACCGTCGATGTCGCTGGGCAGGCAGCGCCGGCCACCGCGGCCGGGCTGCTGACCGCGGTCGGGCTGGCCGTCCGGGCTGGTCGCGGTGAGACCGAGGCGCTCAGCCTGCTGCCGATGCTGCGCCAGCGCTGGCAATCCGAGGGCTTGGTCGGCGCGCTGGCGGCCGGGCCGGCGATCGAGTTGCTGGCC
>JBDSAN010000489.1:0-3890 GCA_039922115.1 Jatrophihabitantaceae bacterium | reverse complement strand
CACCAGCCCGCTCGAACGGTGCGCCGAGACCGCGAAGGCGGTCGTCAAGGCCCAGCGGACGGCCGGCCGGGCGCCCGCCAGCCGGACCGATCGCCGGCTGCTCGAATGTGACTACGGGGACTGGACCGGCAAGCAGATCAAGGCGCTGGCCAAGGACCCGTTGTGGCCGGTCGTGCAGGCGCACCCGTCCGGGGTGAGTTTCCCCGGCGGCGAAGCGATGGCCTCGATGGCCGAGCGCGCGGTGCGCGCGATCCGCGATCAGGACGCCAAGATCGCGGCCGAACACGGCCCGGATGCGCTGTGGGTGGCCTGCAGCCACGGTGATGTGATCAAAGCCATCCTGGCCGACGCGCTCGGCATGCACCTGGACCTGTTCCAGCGGATCGTGGTGGACCCATGCTCGATCTCGGCGATCCGCTACACCGCCGGCCGGCCGTTCGTGCTGGTGTCCAACGACACCAGCGGCGACCTGAGCCGGTTCGTCCCGCCGCCGGCCAAGCCCGGCAAGCGGCGCCGTGTCGCGGCCTCGGATGCCACCGTCGGCGGCGGCGCCGGTTCAGGTTCGGTCTAGCCGCCAGACCGAAGTATCAACGTTTCGACCTACCGCACTAGGCTGGGAGCAATGAGCCGCCAGTTCCATTACTTCGATCAGCCGCGACGGTTCGTCGTCGGCACCGTCGGCCAGCCCGGCGAGCGCACCTTCTTCCTGCAGGCCTCCGACGACGGCCGGCTGGTCAGCGTTGCGCTGGAAAAGGCACAGGTATCGGTGCTCGTCGAGCGGATCGAGCAACTGCTTGAGGAGATGTCCACCCGCACCGGCTTCGAGTCGCTGGATGACATCGCCACGGACACCGATCCGCTTGAGAACCCGATCGACGAGGAGTTCCGAGTTGCCGCGATGGGGCTGGCCTACGACACCGAGTCCGGCCTGATCATCATCGAGGCCCAGGCACCGGCCGAGTCCGCCGAAGAGGCCGAAGCGACCCTGCTCGAGGACACCGACGAGGGCCCGGACGCGCTGCGGGTACGGCTGGCGCACCGGGCCGCGGCCGAGTTCGTCGAGCGCGCCCGCCTGGTCATCGGCGCCGGCCGGCCGCCATGCCCGCTGTGCAACCAGCCGCTTGATCCGCAGGGCCACGTCTGCCCGCGCAGCAACGGCTATCGCCGTCAAGTGCGGTTGGGATCGAGTGAATGAGCTGACCGACCCGGTGGCGCTGCCGGCGGCCGATGCGCTGGCGTTGCTAAACTGTGGCGAGATCACCGTGGAGGGCCGGGTAACCAGCGCCTCGAATGCCACCATGTACTGCCGGATCGAGCTGGACGGGCTCGTTGCCGCCTGCGTCTACAAGCCGATCTCTGGCGAGCGGCCGCTCTGGGACTACCCGGACGGCACGCTCGCCGAGCGCGAGGTGGCCAGCTACCTGGTCGGTGCGGCCACCGGCTGGGACCTCGTCCCGCCGACCGTGCTGCGCGCCGGCCCGCTCGGCAACGGCATGGTGCAGCTGTGGGTCGCCGATGACGAATCCTTCGACATCATCACGGCGATCAACGCCGGCAGCTACCCGCAGCTGCAGCGGATGGCGTTGCTGGACGCGGTGGTGAACAACTCCGACCGCAAGGTCTCGCACCTGCTGCCGATCGGCGCCAGCGAGCTGCACGGCGGCGAGTTGCACGTCTTCGGCGTCGATCACGGGGTCAGCTTCGGCGTCGACAACAAGCTGCGGACGGTGCTGTGGCAGTGGGCCGGCGACCCGATCCCCGACGACGGGATCGCGGTGCTGACCGACCTGAACCAGCAGCTGGCCGGCGAGCTGGGGGCGTCGCTGTCCGAGCTGCTCACCACCGCCGAGGTGCGCGCCACCCAGCGGCGGGTGCAGCGGCTGCTGGCCAAGCGCAAGTTCCCGATGCCGCCGACCGACTGGCCGGCCATCCCGTACCCGCCGTACTGAGAGCGCGCGGCCGGCGGGTAGGTCAGGTCGCGCTGGCGATCAGCTGCGCTGTTACCCGGCACGGCCAGCGGGTGGGTCAGGTCGCGCTGGCGACCAGCCGCTCCAGCCGTTCTAACGTCGCGATCATGCCGGCCCGGTTGCGTTTCGGAAAGCCCATCACCAGCAACGGCAATCGGCGCCGAGCGGTACGCGCGTCCCACTCCTCGGTGACCTCGGTTCCACCGGCGACATCGGCGAACCGGTACCGCCAGATGTGGCCGTTGAAGTGCCGCCAGCCGATCACGCTCGGCTCGTCGAACTCGACCACCGTGTTGAGGATCTTGTAGCTGGCCGCCAGGTGCATGTCCATGGCGAACTTCGCGCCGAGGCTGAGCCGCTCCGGCCCGCCGTCCCGGATCGCCTTGACCGAACCGGATCCGTCGATCACCGGATGCTGGGCCGGATCGGCGACGATGTCGAACAGGGTCTGACGATCTGCGGGGATGACCCGGCTGACCGTGACGAGATAGCGGGAGTCGGCGAGCATGGCTCCATCGTTACGTGAGCTAGACGGATCGGCCAGTCGAGGCGAGCGCGGCAGCCCCAAACGTCGGCGGCATCACACCCAACAGCTAGCGTTGACGGCATGCAATCCTGGACCACTGCTGAACCTCCGGCACTGCCCGGAACCGGTCGCCCGCTGCGGCTGTACGACACCGCCAGCGACGAGGTACGACCGACCGCGCCGGGTCGCACCGCCCGGATTTATGTCTGCGGCATCACCCCGTACGACGCCACCCACCTCGGCCACGCCGCCACCTACCTGGCCTTCGACCTGGTTCAGCGGGTCTGGCGCGACGCCGGCCACGACGTGCATTACGTGCAGAACGTGACCGATGTCGATGACCCGCTGCTGGACCGGGCGATCGCGACCGGCGTCGACTGGACCGAACTCGCCAGCCGCGAGATCGCGCTGTACCGGCAGGACATGGCCAGCCTGCGGGTGTTGCCGCCGCGCGACTTCGCCGGCGTGGTCGAGTCGATCGACGAGATCGCCGACGCGGTCGCCAAGTTGCTGGCCGACGACAAGGCCTACCGGCTCGATGGCGACATCTATGCCACCACCACCGGCAGCGGCCACTTCGGTTACGAATCGCGTTATTCCACCGAGCAGATGCTGACCCTGTTCGGTGAGCGGGGCGGCGACCCGGACCGTCCCGGCAAGCGTGACCGGCTCGACGCGCTGCTCTGGCGCGGCCCGCGCGAGGGCGAGCCGAGCTGGGAGTCGGTGGTCGGGCCGGGACGTCCGGGCTGGCACATCGAGTGCTCGGCGATCGCATTGAACCGGCTGGGCATCGGCATCGATGTGCAGGGCGGCGGTTCGGACCTGCGCTTTCCGCACCACGAGCACTCGGCCGCGCACGCCGAGGCGCTGACCGGTGAGTGGCCGTTCGCCCGGCACTACTGCCATGCCGGCATGATCGGGCTGGACGGTGAGAAGATGAGTAAGTCGCGCGGCAACCTGGTTTTCGTGTCCAAGCTGCGTGGCGCCGGGGTGGATCCGATGGCGATCCGGCTCGCCCTGATGGACGGTCACTACCGCGCGGACCGGGAATGGACCGGTGGCCGGTTGCCGCTGGCCGAGCGCAGGCTCATCCGATGGCGCCAGGCGGTCGCGGTCGGCGGTGCGGACCTGGCCGCCGGCACCGAGTTGCTGGACCGGTTGCGTGACCGGCTGGCCGACGATCTGGACACGATGGGTGCGATCGCGGCGATGGACCGGTGGGCCGAGCAAGCCACCGAGCGGCACCGCGACGCCGACGAGCCGGCCGAGCTGGTCCGGCAGTCGGTCGATGCGCTATTGGGAATCGAGCTCTAGCACGATCACGGTGATGTTGTCGTGACCGCCGGCCTGGTTGGCTCGCCGGACCAGCTCGGCGGCGGCCTGGTCCGGGTCTGGGT
>JBDSAN010000488.1:0-5526 GCA_039922115.1 Jatrophihabitantaceae bacterium | reverse complement strand
CAGCGCCAGCGCGCCCGCGAGCATGAGGACGGTCGGCACCAGCCAGCGTGGACCTGATCGTCCGACGATGATGATCACCGCGACCCAGCAGGCTTGTGCCAGCACCAGGCTCGGCAGCGCCAGCCTGGCGATCCGGCGGCCGGAGCTCAGTCGCTGGGCCGCCTCGGCCAGTCCGAGTCCGGCCAGCACCGCAACCTGGACGGCGATGGTGGCCAGGTAGGCCACGTGCGGGACGTTGGCCACGCTCAGCAGCCCGGCGGCCAGCACCAGCCAGAGCCCGAGCGCGGTTGCCGTACCAGCCCTCGCCCGTTCGGCTTCGGTAAGTCGCTGCCGGCCCCGGCGCCACCAGCGCGCCACCCCGAGCGCCTGGAACAGCAGTCCGGCAAGTGCTGCCGGATACAACCAGCCGACCTGGGTCGCGTAGTAGGGCAGCACCAGCTTGGCAGCGCGCTTGCCCGGCGGGACCGCAAGCTCGCGCGGCAGCATCGGGACGCTCAATGGCCGTCCGGTCGCTCGGGTAACCGGCGTCGGCGACCTGGTCGAGTTCACCGCGTCGCCGATCGCGCCGGGCACCAGGTTGGGCAGCAGCCGGTTGATGCCGTTGAACCCGAACACCATCGAGTAGATGTTGTTGTTGGTGCTGCCATCGATGTAGGGACGGTCAGCAGCCGGCACCAGCTGGATCGCGGTCATCCAGCTCAGCGACAGCCCGAGCGCGACCAGCCCGGTCAGCAGCCCGCGAACCAGTCGCCGGCGCAGCGGCCCGGGCGCGCCGATCAGGTAACCGGCAGCCAGGCCGGGCAGGATGATCCAGGCCTGCATCATCTTTGCCTGAAAGCCAATCGCGACCCAGAACGCGCAGAGCAGCAGGGACGTCCAGCGGTGCCGGCGAATTGCTGACTGCCAGCACAGAAAGGCCAGCGCCAGGCTCATCGTAAGCAGCCCGTCCTCCATCACATGGCCGAACATCGACAGCAGCATCGGCGTGGTGGCCGCCGCCGCAGCCGCGAGCAGCCCGGCCGCCGGGCCGCGCCAGCGCCGGCCGATCAGGTAGCAGGCCAGCACCGTGACCAGGCCCTCGATGACCTGCGGCAGCGCGATCGCCCACGGATGAAAGCCGAACACCCGGGCGGCCAGCGCCTGCGGGATCAGGAACCCGGCCAGCTTGTCCAGGCTCATGTGGGCACCCGGATCGAAGGCGCCGAAGGCGCAGGCCCGCCAGCTGAGGCTCATGCTGCGGGCGGCGGTCGAGTAGAAGGTGGAGTAACCGGCGTAGCCGATGTTCCAGGATGACAGCAGGCCGCTGCCGAGCAGGATGGCGCCGAGCAGTAGGTGTCGCGGTGCCGGCCGCAGGTTGGGCAGCACGGCAGACCTCCCGTTTGCGAACGTGCTCGGACGGCTGCAGATGCTGCAGTACCCGCCTGTGTGCGGACTAGGCAACGCCGCTGAACAAGATCAGTTAGCGCCGCGCCGCCGCCGCTGAACCGACCCGAGATCAACTCCGTAGGTCCGAACGCACATGATGACGCGCCATCCGGACGCGCCACCTATCGCCAAGTTCTGGAGGCATCATGTTCAAACCTGCACCTGGCCGTGCGGCCGGCGTCCTGATCGGCGTGGCAGCGATGCTCGCCTTGGGCACTGTCGCCGCGACGCCGGCCGGCGCCGACGGCCGCCACCATGACCAGCACGGCTACCAGCAACTCAACCTGGTCTCCGACATTCCCGGTGCCGCCGACCTGCTCGACCCGAACCTGGTCAACGCCTGGGGCCTGTCCTCGTCCCCGACCAGCCCGATCTGGGTATCGGACAACGGCACCGACAAGAGCACGCTCTACCGGGGCGCGACCAACCCTGGCGATCCGATCAGCGCGGTGCCGCTGGTGGTATCGATCCCCGGCGGCGGGGCGCCGACCGGTCAGGTGTTCAACAACAGCAGCGATTTCCTGCTGCCGACCGGCGGCAAGGCGCTGTTCATCTTCGCCGGTGAGGACGGAGACCTCAGCGCCTGGAACGGCGCCCAAGGCAGCGCGGCGGTGCTGGTCGCACCCAGCCACGGTGGTGTCTACAAGGGCTTGGCGCTGCTGACCAACCCGGCTGGAAACTGGTTGTTGGCCGCGAACTTCCACGACAACCGGATTGACGCCTTCGATGGCTCGTTCAACCGGGTCACATTGCCCCATGCGTTCGGCAGCGTAGGGATCCCGCACGGATACGCGCCGTTCAATGTCGCCGTGCTCGGCGATCGGGTGTACGTCAGCTACGCCAAGCAGGACGCGGCCAAGCACGATGATGTTGCCGGCCGTGGCCACGGATTCATCAATGTTTTCAATCTAAACGGCCGGTTCATCAGGCACTTCGAGGACCATCAGGTACTGGATTCGCCGTGGGGCATCGCAGTTGCGCCGGCCGGCTTCGGCGAGTTCAGCGGCGACCTCCTGATCGGCAACTTCGGCGATGGCCGGATCAATGTCTTCGACCGGCACGGCGAGCGTGAAGGGATACTGCACGGCACCGATGGACGTCCGCTGGTCATCGACGGCCTGTGGGGCCTGAAGCCCGGCAATGGGGTTTCCGGTGGCGTGTCCGATGTCTGGTTCAGCGCCGGCCCGGCCGGAGAATCCCACGGTTTGCTAGGGATCCTGCGCGCTGGCGTGACCAGCTGAGAGACTGCGATCGTTGGTCCCGGGCAGGCAGCCACGCCGCCCCCGGTGCTGCACCGGGGCCAACGATCGCGCCCGAACAATGAACCGACGCTGACGATCGCTTGCGAGAGGCAAGGCCGTGGCCTCGGTTCGAGTATGGGGCGTCGAGGTCATCGGTGCGACGGCGGCCGCTGCGCGATCTGGCGCTGAGTTGGGCCGTCGGGCGGATCGTCCGGACGGCTGGCGGCTACCAGGCGGCTGTCGATTCGGCGATTGCCCGTTCGTCGCCTTGGTGAGCCGTGACCACCAGCGCCATTCAGCTGGCGCCGCACGCGACCGCCGATCGAGAGGACCGCCCATGACCGAGAGCATCTGGCCGACCATCCATGCCGAACGGCAAGCACTGGCCGACGACCTGGCTGGGTTGACGCCGGAACAATGGCGTACCCGATCCTTGTGTAGCGAATGGGACGTCAGCCAGGCGCTGGCCCACCTGGTTTCGGCGGCCCGGATGACCCCGCCGAAGTTCGTCACCAGATTCGCTAAAGCTGGCTTCAACTTTAATAGGTTCGCCGCGAACCAGGTCACCATCGAGGGTGCCGGTGGTCCGGCGGCCACCCTGGCTGCATTCCGGTCGGCGCTGCCGCGCACCAGCGCGCCACCCGGGCCGAAGGACACCTGGTTGGGTGAGATGTTCGTGCATGCCGAGGACATCCGGCGGCCACTCGGCATCAGTCACCAGTACCCGCTGCCGTTCGTCACCCGGACGATCAGCTTTTACGCGCGCAGCAACGCGATCATCGGTGGCCGCGACCGCGTTGCCGGGCTCAGGATGATTGCCACCGATGCCGATTACTCGGTCGGCGAGGGTCCGGTCGTCCAGGGTCCGGCGATCTCGCTGCTGCTTGCTGCGTCCGGACGACCGAGCGCGCTCGCCGAACTTTCCGGTGCCGGCCTAGCAACCTTGCAATCGCGCTGCTAGCTCGGCGGTGCCGGCTGGCGGTACCGTTCTGCCATGCAAACACTGGACGATGCGGCACGACTGGCACTAGAGCTGCCCGAGGTCAGCGAGGGGGTTCGGCACGGGAACCGGGCCTGGACTGTGGCCGGCAAGACCTTCGCCTGGGAGCGTCCGTTCAGCAAGGCTGACCGCAAGCGGTACGGGACGGTCACCCCGCCGGACGGCGACATCCTGGCGATCAGCGCGGCTGACCTCGGGGAGAAGGAAGCCATCCTGGCCGGCAACCCGGAGGCGTTCTTCAGCATCGAGCATTTCAACAACTACCCGGCCTACCTGGTGCACCTGAATCGAGTGGACGATGGTGCGCTGGCCGAGGCGTTGATCGACGGCTGGCTGGTCTGCGCACCTGCCGCGCTCGCCGAGCAGTACCTCAACCAGGCCGGCGGCGCGCGCTAGCGACGGGGCGCCCAGCGCCACTGTCTCGCGACCGTGCCAGGGCCGCCTGCGAAAGTCGATGCAGCCGCACTGCGGGAATTGGTGCGGACGAACCTGTTGGACGGCATGATCGTCAGCCATTGTTAAGCATCGACGGAAGGCCCCTTGACCAAGGGCCCTCCGTCGTGGCACGTCCGGTCAGAGCTGCCCGCTGGCCAGCCAGGTCTGCGCCGCCAGCATCAGCCGGGACGGCTGGCGCCGCGCACGCCGGTGTTCGGGTGCTGGCGACCGGAAGCTGCCGGGCACCAGTTGCTCGCTGATCAGCCGCAGCCGCCGATCATGCGCGGCCACGATGCCGGCCAGTTCGACCGGGTCGTATCGGTGTCCAGCAGTAGCGGAACGGGCGATCGCGGTGCGGGTCATGGCGTCCTCCTGAGTGCTTCGGTAACCCCAATCCTTCGGCTAAGGGGTCACCGGGCACATCAGGTGAATTCCCTATACGACAGTTGCGCCAGCGCCTAGGCATGCCCGATCGGACGGCGCAACGGCGGCGGGACCAGCCAGCTGAGCACGCCGTCGGCGCGGCCAAGCAGCTCACCGAGAATGGATCAATTGCCTTTGCCTGGTCGGTGTAACGCCGTTGTGGCAGCAGTCCGGACGGCGGTGGTGAGCGAGTTCAGGGCGAGGCTGTCGATCCGCCAGCGCCCCAGCCGAGCCCCCGGCGGACCGCATCGTGAAAGTCGTGGGTACTCGGAACCCGGTGGACGATCGCCGGCCGGGTGACACCATGCGCGAGAAGGACGTCGTCCTGCAGTTGGTCCTTCTCGTTGAATACGAGCATCGGGATCGCCGACCAGTCCACGCCCCGGCTGCCGCGGCGATACCGGTCGAGCAGCGGGGTCTGACAGACTTGCCGGCGTGGCGAAGCAGACCGATGGGACGCACCGGTTGCCAGTCGCGCAACGTCCGGTTCCGCTGATCGGCGACCAGTCATCGGCCGCGAGCCGGGCAGCCGCACCGCAGGCGTGGCAGTTCCCGCAGGCGGCGAGGGACGCCCTGTACGCGGTGATCAGCGCTCGACGCGACATTCGCCGCTACCGCCCGGCGGCCGTGCCCGATGACCTGCTTCGCCGGGTGCTTGAGGCAGGCCATCTGGCGCCCTCGGTGGGCCATTCGCAGCCGTGGCGGTTCGTCGTGGTGAACGATTCCGCCGTGCGGGAGCGCGCGGCTCTAATGGCCGATGCCGAACGGTTGGCGCAGGCCGCGAGCCTCGACGCTAACTCTGGGCGGCAGCTGCTCGACCTGCAACTGGACGGCATCCGCGAGGCGCCGCTCGGCATCGTTGTGTGCTGCGACCGGCGCGCTCCGGCGGCCGGCGTGTTGGGTCGGGCGACGTTTCCGGACTCGGATGTGTGGTCATGTGCCAGCGCTATCGAGAACATGTGGCTTGCCGCGCGGGCCGAAGGGCTGGGGCTCGGCTGGGTG
>JBDSAN010000487.1:0-2578 GCA_039922115.1 Jatrophihabitantaceae bacterium | reverse complement strand
TGCCTTGTTGCCGTGCCGGAGCGGATCGGTCGCCGCCGACAGCGCAACCGGTCCGGTCACCGCAGGCTCCGGTAGAGCATCGAGCTGCGCGGGCCGGTCGCGCCCTGGTACTTGCCGTCGTACAGGGTGATGTCGCCCAGCGTCTTCCACCACATCATCTGCCCGATCTGCATGCCCTCATAGACGATCACGTCGTGGGTGGCATACAGCTGCAGCGTCCACCGTCCGATGAAGCCGATGTCGCCGAGCGGGGCGGACAGGTTGATGAACAGCCCCAGCCGGGCGACCGAGGACCGGGCAGCGAAGGTTGGCACGTAATGCTCGCTGCCCAGTACCTCGCGGGTGGCTGCCAGGTACAGCCGATTCGCCGACAGCCGCAGGCCGTCCGGCGGGATGCTCAGCTCCTCGGTCGGGTTGGCCTGGCCGGCATCCAGCACCCCGTCGGCGTAGACGACCAGTTGATCGGACAGCGTGAAGTTGTAGCTGTTCGGGTTTACCGCGCTCTCGTCGAAGGGATCGATCACGATCCGGCCGGCGCGCTGTTCGAGGGTGATCTGGTGACCGGACAGGATCATCCGACCAGCTCCCCGGCCAGCCGGCTCTGGGTGACGGCCACCGAGTTGGCGTAGCGGCCGTTGTAAGGCTGAACCGCGCCGTTGACCGACCAGAACGCGACCTTGCCGATGCGCAAGCCGGCTCGCACCCGGATGGCTTGGGCCACCCGGATTTCCAGTGTCCAGCGGACCACCGCGCCGGTGTGCCCGAGCGGTGCGCTGACCTGGATCCAGATGCCGAGCGCGGCCACCGACAGGCAGCCGTACAGCTCGCAGGCGTGCCGATCGCTGCCGATGATCTCCAGCGTCTCGCCCAGGTAGAGCCGGTTCGGCTGCAGGACGACCCCCTCGGACGGGATCAGGCTCGGCGTGACCGGCGGGATCGGCCGGCGCGCGTCGAAGGCTTCTGGCCCGCATTCGACCAGCCGGTGCCCGAGCCGGAAGCCATAGCTGTTCTGCTCCACCTGCGCCGGCTCGAACGGGGTGATCGAGATGGCGCCACGGCGGTATTCGCTGTCGATCTCAGCTCCGGTCAGCAGCATCAGGCACCGGCGATCAGGTCGAGGCAGAACTGGCGGACGTGCTCCAGCCCGGTTCGGCTGTTGTCGAAATCCAGGTCGCAGCCGATCAGGTCGAGCCGGAAGACCTGCTCGTCATCGACGACGCTCAGGTCGTCGCGGACGCCGAGCCGGGCCAGTCGGACGGACCGTTCGCAGCGCACCCGGATGAACCGGAAACCCAGCTCGCGCAGCCGAATCGCGTCCACCTCGTGATCGCGCAGGTCGGCGTTGATCACCACGGTGCCGGACTCGACAGCGGCCAGCGACTTCTCGAACAGCTCGACCAGCGCGCTCGGCCGGATCCGGCGGATGTTGCTCGCGAGATCGAGCATCAGCTGCTGGTCCTGCTGATCAACGGCTTTCGGCACCGAGATCGTGCGATAGACCAGGTTCTGCAGGTCGCGCAGCGGCTCGGCCAGCTGGATGGTCTGGGTGCGGTAGCCGGCCTCGGTAAGGCAGCGTCGCAGGGTATCGGCGGTGGTCGACTTGCCGCTGCCGGTCTCGCCAACTAGGCAGATCCGCGAGCCGGGGCCGAGCCGGATCCGGTCATCGCGCGGCAGCATGCTGGCTTCGCAGATAGGTCAGTTTGGACTCGTGTCGCTGGTAATTCTCAATCGAGCGGCGGGCGAAGTAGTCGCTCATCAGGACCCGAAGCCGGCCCAGGTCGGCGCGCACCGAATCGAAGTCGATCGGCGCCAGTGATTGGGAGTAGATGTATTCGATCTCGCACTGAGTCAGCTCGTCGGCGCCCGGTACCGGCGAGCCGGCGTCGTCGATGATCGTGCTGCGGTCATAGGCGATGCCGAACACGTTGCCGGTTTCGATCGATTCCACGCTGACGTCGTAGCGGATCCGGCGAAAGCTGGCGTGCCAGGCCGGGGTCAACCGCATGGTCTCGGCCAGGTAGGCCTCGAAGTCGCCGCCGACGTCCACCCCTCGGTTGCGCAGTTCGGGACGCTCGTCGGTGTCAACGCTGAAGATCTTGCGCTTGACGGTGTGCCGGCCGTCGGTGGTGGGGATGAAGGAGACGTAGCCGGCGTCCTCCTCCGGTTCGTCGATCGCATAGACGTGATTGAGAAAATCCCAGCCCTGGATCTCCTCGCGGAATTCAACCAGCCAGCCGGCCAGCCCACCGGCGCCGACCATGCTCAGGGTTTCGCGGGCCAGCGTCCATACATCGGGATGATCAACCAGAGTGAACTTGTGTTCCAACTCCACATCCGGTTGCAGCTTTACCCGAAAGCACAGGTAATTGTTGACCTTGAGAAAGTGCTCATCGATTGCCGCCAGCAGCCTGGCCGGCGCCAACCGGAATTCGACCGGCTGGGTAGGCACCGTGATGAACCGGGCGTGGCCTGCGTAGGTATCGACGTGGGCGTGCAGGCTGAACGCTGCCCCGTCCGGTCGAAGCAGGCCGAGCGGCACCAGCGGGCCGTGGCCTTGCAGGTCATCGAGGGCGGCCGG
>JBDSAN010000486.1:0-3806 GCA_039922115.1 Jatrophihabitantaceae bacterium | reverse complement strand
TGTCCTTCACCGAAGACGGCAGTGCTCAGACCGGTAACCGTCATACGGATGCGCTGCGCCGGAGCTGCGTGCCGAGCCGAGACTCCAGCCGAGAGCACAGAGCTGTAGGCAGCCGCGACATCGCTGGCTGCGTTGAACTTGGTGAACTTGGACATCGTGGTCACCTCCTCAGGTGTCTCGGCGCGATCGCTCGAAAGGGCGGCGCGGTGGCTGGATGAGCTTCGTGTACGCGAGGTTAGCGGAGTGAATCAGAGACGCACAAACCATTTTCCGAAATCCGCGAAAAAAGTTCTCGACGCACCCTTCGCCGAGCACGCCGTGATCATCAGCACGGCTAGCACTGGGCACGGATCAGTCGACCGACACCGGTTCTGGATCATGCCCGGCCAGCACCGCAAGCACCGGCTCGGCATAGCGTTCCAGCTTGGTCGGACCGACCCCAGGCACCTTCGCCAGCTCGTGGTCATCGGCTGGCGCCAGATCCGCGATCGCCACCAGGGTCGCGTCGGAGAACACCACATAGGCCGGTACGCCCTGCGCCTCGGCCTGCTTCTTGCGCCACACCCGCAACCGGCCGAACATCGCAGCGTCCGCTGATTGCGGGACGACCTTGGTGCGCTTGGCCGATCCGTTGGCCCGCTGGCCACCACCAGAGCCTGGCCGCAGGCCATCCAGGAACCGGCTCGGCTTGCGTCGACGAGCCTGGCCCGGGTTGCGGGCCAGCGCCCAGGACAGCATCAACCGCTCGCGCGCCCGGGTAATGCCGACGTAGAACAGCCTGCGTTCCTCAGCCAGTTGCTCCGGGGTGTCGGCGTGCTGGATCGGGATGGTCTGATCGGTGAGCCCGACCAGGAACACCGCGTCCCATTCCAGCCCCTTAGCCGAGTGCAATGAAGCCAGCGTGACGCCCTGCACCGTCGGTGCATGCTGGCTGGCCGCACGCTGAGCCAGGTCCTGGTTGAACTCATCCAGCCTGGCCTGGGGCTGTTCGGCGACCAGCTGATCGGCCAGGTTCACCAGGGCGGCCAGCGATTCCCAGCGTTCCCGCGCAGCACCGCCTGGCGGCGGATGCTCGGGATTCCAGCCGACCGAACTCAACACCTCCGCCACCGATTCAGGCAACGGCACGCTGCCGTCGTCGGCCCGGGCCGCGCCGCGCAGCAACACCACCGCCTGGCGCACCTCGGCCCGCTCGAAGAATTTCTCACCGCCACGCAACAGGTACGGGATGCCAGCTTCGGCCAGCGCCTGCTCGTAGGCCTGCGATTGCGCATTGATCCGGAACAGCACCGCGATCTCGGCAGCCGGCGTGCCCTCGGCAATCAGCCGCTTGGCGGTGGCCGCCACCGCGCTTGCCTCGGCCACCTCGTCATCGTGCTCGGCGAAGGTCGGCTTCGGCCCGTCCGGACGTTGTCCGATCAGCCGAAGGTGACCGGCCCGGCCGGTACCCTCGGCGCTCATCAACCGGTTGGCCAGGTCCACGATCTGCGGGGTCGACCGGTAGTCGCGCTCCAGCCTGATCAGCTGGGCTTCCGGGTAACGCTCGCCGAAATCCAGCAGGTAGGACGGCCGAGCGCCGGCGAAGGAGTAGATCGTCTGGTTGGCATCGCCGACCACGCAGAGGTCATCGCGATCACCGAGCCAGGCATCAAGCAACCGTTGCTGGATCGGCGAGACGTCCTGGTACTCATCGATCACGAAATAGCGGTACTGGGCACGCACCGTCCTGGCGATCTGCGGGATCTCCTCCAGCGCGCCGGCCATGATCAGCAGCAGGTCGGAAAAATCGATCTCGTTGTTGCGGCGCTTGGCCTCCTCGTAGCCGGCGTAAACCTCAGCGACCCGGCCGGCGGTGACCGAAACGCTGCGGTTGGCCCGGCCAGCAGCCGCCTGGTACTCAGCCGGCGAGATCAGCGAGGACTTGGCCCAATCGATCTCACCGGCCAGGTCGCGAAGCTCGGTCTTGTCGGTGCGCAGCCGCAGCCGGGCCGCTGCCTGCGACACCCAGCGGATCGGGTTGCTGGCCACCTCGGGCATCGGGCCACCGAGGATCTGTGGGGCGAAGTAGCTGAGCTGGCGCAACGCGGCCGCGTGGAAGGTGCGCGCCTGCACCCCGGACGTGCCCAGGGCGCGCAGCCGGGTGCGCAGCTCGCCAGCGGCCCGGGCGGTGAAGGTGACGGCCAATACCGCCTCCGGCGGGACGGCTCCGACCGCGACCGCATAGGCAATTCGGTGCGTGATCGCGCGGGTCTTGCCGGTGCCGGCACCGGCCAGGATGCACACCGGGCCGCGCACGGCCTGGGCAGCGGCCCGCTGCTCGGGGTCGAGGCCGGCCAGCACCCGGTCGGCCGCTGTGGCAGATTCCGCTGGTAGGTCAATGGTTGGTTCGGATCTGCTCACCCCTGCATCTTGCCAACCGCGACCGACAGTCCGGTCGGCGCGCCCTGCCCGCGCGAGCGGGAACAATCGTCGAGGCCCGCCGGGTTAGCCAAAGAGGACGGCAAGGCCGCCGACCGCACCGCAGCACCTGCGGTCCTGACAGCTGGGGATTCGACTGATGAGCGCAACTGCCTTCACCATGTACACCACCTCGTGGTGCGGTTACTGCCGCCGCCTCAAGGCCGGCCTGGCCAAGGCCGGTATCGACTACACCGAGGTGGACATCGAGCGCGATGACCAGGCGGCCGAGCGCGTGATGGCAGTCAACAACGGCAACCAGACCGTCCCGACGCTCGACTTCAGTGATGGGTCGTCGCTGACCAACCCGTCCGTGGCGCAGGTGCAGCAGAAGCTCGACGCCTTGGTGTGAGCGCGAGCAGGCCCGCGGCCGGTCGTTCGGGCGCGTTCACGCCGTTGAGCCCGGACCGGCTCGCCGACCGGCTGGCAGCCGTGCTGGTCCGGCATCGCCCCGGCGACCGACCGCTGCGAGTCGGCCTGGACGTGCCAGGCTGCGCCGACCTGGAAACGGTCATCGACGGGCTGACCGACCGGCTGCGAACCGCCGGCCGGCCGGTCGCCCGGGTTCGGGCCGAGGGCTTCTATCGGGACGCCTCGCTTCGCTTCGAGTACGGCAGGACCGATCTCGAATCGTTCTACGCCGGCTGGCTGGACCGTGCCGCGCTGCACCGCGAGGTGTTGCGGCCGCTGGTCGAACAGCACCGCTACCTGCCCTCGCTGCGCGATCCGGTCAGCAACCGGTCCACCCGGGCCGAGCCGGTCGAGTTGCCCGCCGCCGCGGTTGTGCTGATTACCGGCGAGCTGCTGCTGGCCGAGCCGATGGCCTTCGACCTCACCGTGCACGTGATGGTGAGTCGACAAGCCCGGCGCCGGCTGAGCCCGGCCGACCAGGAATGGACGCTGCCGGCCTTCGATCGCTATGACCTGGCAGCCGACCCGGCCGGAACCGCCGACCTGGTGATCCGGTTCGATGACCCGGCGCATCCGGCGCTGCTCGAACGCAACCCCAGCTGACCAGCGACTCAGTCGGTGTCGGCCAGCCAGCCATTGATGAGCTGCCGGGCTATCGACATGGTCGAGGGCAGGCCACGTAACCGGCCGGTCGACGGCTCGTCGGCAGCGTCCCAGTCTGCGGTGCGGCGCACCTCGTCCCGGCTGAACCAGCCGGCTTCGATGATCTCGTCACCGTCGATGTGCAACGTCGGATCACCGTCCAGCCGCGCCGAGTAGCCGAGCATCAGCGAGGCCGGGAACGGGTGCGGCTGGCTGCCGGCGTAGCGGATGTCGCGAATCGCGATGCCGACCTCTTCGCCGACCTCGCGAGCAACCGCAGCCTCGGCCGACTCGCC
>JBDSAN010000485.1:0-10444 GCA_039922115.1 Jatrophihabitantaceae bacterium | reverse complement strand
TGCGGGTTCTCGCCGTAGCGCAGCACCTCTGCGCGCTCCAGGGCCAGGCCGCGATAGGCAGTGAAATGCGAGCTAAACTCGGCCGCCGGCTCGCTGTCGGCGCTGTCGGCCAGCACCAGTTGCTCGCCGAACCAGTTCGCCACCGCCGCGTCGTAGGCCGCGGTGTGCGCGTAGGCGAGCCCGGCCAGCCGCTGCCGCGCCGGCCGTTCGAAGCCGCCACCGGCGACCGCGGTGAGGACGTCGGCGTAGCGAGCCGGATCGACCACGATCGCCACCGAACCGTGGTTCTTGGCAGCTGAGCGCACCATCGCCGGACCACCGATGTCGATCTGCTCGACGATCTCGGACGGGCTCGCGCCGGCCGCGACCGTCTCCCGGAACGGGTAGAGGTTGACCACCACCAGCTGGAAGGTCTCGATGCCCAATCCCTCGACAGTGGAAAGGTGTTCCGGATCGCCCTGATCGGCCAGCAGGCCGGCGTGCACGTTCGGGTGCAGGGTCTTGACCCGACCGCCGAGGATCTCCGGAAAGCCGGTGACGGTAGCGACCGGGGTCACCGGAATGCCGGCCTCGGCGATCTGGGCCGCGGTGGAACCGGTCGAGACGATCTCGACCCCGGACTCGTGCAGACCGCGGGCTAGTTCGGCCAGGCCGGTCTTGTCGTACACGCTGACCAGCGCGCGGCGGACCGGGATTCGAGTCATTGGCTAGCGCTCCTTCATCGAGAATTCGGGTTCAGATCTCGCTACAAAGTTGGTGAATAGTCTGGATGTACAAGGGTTTCTCGATCGCCTGGATCCGCTCGCGCAGGCTGTCGGCGGTGTCGGTCGGCTGCACCGGCACGCCAGCCTGGGCCAGGATCGGGCCGCTGTCCAGGCCGGCATCGACCCGGTGCACGGTCACCCCGGTGAGCTTGACTCCGTGGTTCAGCGCGTCGGCAATGGCATGGGCGCCGGGAAAGGACGGCAGCAGCGACGGGTGGGTGTTGATGATGTCGAAGCGCTGGACGGTCTCGGCGGCCAGTAGCCGCATGAAGCCGGCCAGCACGACCAAGTCCGGACGGTAGCCGGCGATCGCCTCGGCCAGCGCCTGGTCCCAGATCGCCCGGTCGGCGAAGTCGGCGAAGGAAACCGCGAAGGTGGACACGCCGGCCGTCGTGGCCCGCTGCATGGCCAGGCAACCAGGACGATCGGTGCCGGCAGCGACCACCTCGGCCGCGAGCAGCCCGTCCTCGGCCGCATCGATGATCGCCTGCAAGGTGGAGCCCGAACCGGAGGCGAGGACGACGATCCGGGCGGTCACGGCGCCTACCCTACTGGGCCCGGCTGATCGCCGATCAGGCCAGCCTCGCGCTCGGTTCAGCTGACGTTGCGTGACCGGTCCGGCGCCTCGGCCGGGTTGGCCGACGCTTCGACCGGCTTGGCCTCGGCCGGCTCATCGACCCGATCACCGCTGATCGCGTGCAGCCGCTGGATCGGGTTCTCGACGGGCAGTTGCACCGGACGTGCCCGCACCACCTCGACCGCCAGCGATACCGCCGCGCCGAACAGCACCGCCAGGCTCGCGCAGGCACCTACCGCCCACCATTGCTCACCGATGCCACGCAGCGCGCCGGAGCCGACGCTGCCGGAGCCGAGCGCGCTGAGCACCGCCAGCAGCGCACCGGCCAGCACCGCGGCCACGGTCGCGTCGAGCAGCCTGGGCAACCAGGAGTCGTGCTTGGCGATCACCCGCAGCACCAACCAGCCGGCCAGCAGTGCCAGCCCCAGCATCATGAGCAGGCCGAGCACCGTCGCCGGCCGGCCGGCCGGGACGGCGCCAAGCAGCGGGAAGGTGGGCAGCTGGCCGTGGTTGACTGCCACCACCGACACCGAGGTGTGGCTGCCGACGGTGAAGCCCGGCCCGGTCAGGTAGCCGACCGCTGCCAGCACCGCGTTCGGAACCGCCGCCGCACCCAGCAGCGCGACCGGCAGCCCGGCCGCCCCCGGCGATAGCTGGCGCTGCAGGGCCAGCGCGTCGGAAAAGTGCGTGACCAGCATGAGCGTGCTCAGCAGGGCAGCGACCAGCAGGTACCCGGCCACCGCGGCCCCAGCGGCCCGGATCACCGACTGCCAGCGGCCGGCCAACCTGGGCCAGCCCAGCTGGCCGGCCCGGGTCAGCCCACCGATCAGCAGCGCGAACGCGCCGGCCGCCAGCATGCTGGACCGAACCGGGGCGTGGGTGGCGCCGATCCTCGCCCAGCTGGCGAGCAACCCGGACGACAGGCCATAACCAACCGCCAGGCCGAACACCGCCGAGGACGAGTCGGCCCGCCGCGCCTGACCGACCAGCAGCCAGCCCACCGCGAGGGTCACCAGCAGCGGGGTGAGCGTCACCGGCGTGCCGTCCAGCGCCAGGCCGCCGTGCGGAGCCGATAGCGCCAGCAGCGCGCCGGCCTTGACCGCGACGCTGGCCGGCGTGGTGTCGGCACCGGGCACCAGCCAGACCACGAAGGCCGGGATCGCACACAGCCCGGTCACCAGCAGCAACAGGCCGGCGCCGGACAGCAGGCCACGACGGAACTGGGTCAGCCAGCCGGCTGGCAGCTCATCGTCAGGGTGCATCCGTCCAGGCTCGCAAAGCCGGTTGGCTTAGCTGGCCAGGCGCGCCGGGGAGCTGTCCGGACGGTTGGGGCAGCACCAGCCGCTGGCCGGACCAGCGCTCGCGCAGCCAGCGATCGTGGCTGGCGATCACCACCGTCCCGGCTGACCGTCCCACCGCTTCGGCCAGCTCATCGGCCAGGGCGAGCGAGATGTGGTTGGTCGGCTCGTCCAGCAGCAGCAGTTCCGGTGCCCGCGCGACGAGGATCGCCAATGCCAGCCGGCGCTGCTGGCCGACGCTGAGGGCCCCGACCGGCCGGTTGAGCTCGCGCGGGTGCAGCAGCCCGAATTCGGCCAACTCGACCTCCGGTTCCGGTCCGAAGTGCTGGTCGAAGGTTTGCTGAGCGGTCAGGTGCGCGGCTGCGAAGTCGACCAACTGGGGCAACAGCCCGATCGTGCGGGCCGCGACCTCGACCCGGCCGTGGTCCGGCGCGAGCCGGCCGGCCAGCACCGCCAGCAGGCTGGACTTGCCCGAACCGTTCTCACCGGTCACCAGCAGCCGAGCGCCGCTGGGCAGGGTGAGGTTGGCCAGGCTGAGCCGGCCGGCCACCCGCAGGTCCCGGATCGCGATGGTTGCGCGGCCGGTCGAGTTCGCGGTGAGTGGACGGTCGAAGTGCAGCGGTGGCCGAGGCTTGGGCAGCTGCTCCCGTTCGGCAACCTGTAGCCGGCGCTGAGCATCGCGGACCCGCCGGGCCAGTGCCCGATCGACCTTGGCGCCCTTGAACTGGTAAATGAACTTGTCGGCATCGCGCGGGCCGCGATCGTGGGCGATGCTGCCGGCGTGCTGGCTCGCTGCTACCCGCAACCGGGTCAGCTCCCGCTGCTGCTCGGCATAGCGCTGCTGCCAGCGCTCCCGGTCGGCCGCCTTGTGCCGCAGGTAGTCGGAGTAGCGCCCGCCGAACCGGATGCCCTGACGTCCGGCCGGCTCGCCAGCAACCGGGTCCAGATCGAGCAGGTCGGTGCCGACCCGTTCGATCAGCACCCGGTCATGGCTGGCGAGCACCACCACGCCGGGCAGGCTGAGCAGGAACTGCTCCAGCAACTCGACCGCCGCATCGTCGAGGTGATTGGTCGGCTCGTCCAGCAGCACGCAGTCCGGCCGGCTGGTCATCAGCAGCGCCATCGCCAGCCGGCTGCGCTGGCCACCGGACAGCTGCTCGACCGGACGATCCGCTGCCAGTCCGGCCAGGCCCAGCCGGTGCATCGCCAGTTCGGCGCGCCGGTCGGCATCCCAGGCCTGGTGGGCCTGCGCCCACTCCAGCACCTGCGGGTAGCGATCGGTGGCGGCCGGATCGGTGGCCAGCGCCGAGCTGAGCTGTTCGAGCTCGCGCACTGCCCGGTGCAGCGGGGCCAGGGCCGCGGCCATCGCGCTGGCCACCGTCGCGCCGTCGGCGAAGGCCGGCTCCTGGGCCAGGTAGCCGAGCTCGGCCGGCGCCTGCACCAGCCCGGAATCGGGCCGGTCACGACCGGCGAGCAGCCGCAGCAGGGTCGACTTGCCGACCCCGTTCTCGCCGATCACGGCGAGCCGGCGGCCGGGCGCGGCGACCAGTTCGACGCCGTCGAGGACGGTCCGGCCGGCGAAAGATTTGGTCAGGTCACGAGCAATCAGGGCAGGTAGCAAAGCGAATCCCCAGCAGCGGAAGTAATCCGCCGGGCATCACCGGACGAGGCCGGTTGCCACGGACGCGGATTGGACTTCGCTCACAGCTTCATGATCGCCAGGCTAGCCAGCCGGCAAGTCCGCCGGCAACCGAATTTAGCCGGAGCGGGGCGGTCGGCCGTACGGGTTCTGCTCGCTCGGGTACGGATACTGGCCCGGCCTAGGTTGGTTCGGCGCGGCCGGGAATTGCGCTTGCGGATAAGGGTATTGGCCAGCTGGGTACTGGCCAGGCGAGTACTGACCAGCTGGCTGCTGACCGGTCGGGTACTGCGCTGCTGGGTACTGCGCAGGCGGGTACTGACCAGCTGGCTGCTGACCGGTCGGGTACTGCGCTGCTGGGTACTGACTGGTCGGGTACTGCGCGGCCGGGTACGTGCTAGCTGGATATTGGGCCGCCGGGTAACGGGGCGGCGGTGCTTGCGGGTAACCGGGGCTGCGGAAGGCCGGGTAGCCACCGGCCCTGGCCAGCTGCGCCGCGGCCAGGTCGGCGGCGTCCTGCTGGGCCTGCACCGCCCGGACGTTGGCGGCCTTGACCGACTTCTCGCTGCCCCGCAACCAGCCGAATACCAGCACCGCGCACTGGCTGGCGGCGGTCAGCAGGCCGGCCACCGAACCGGCCTGGATGGTCACGCTGTCCGGCTTGGCGATCAGGCCGCCGAGGATCACGATGGTGGCAGCACCGGCCAACCAGACCGCAACCGGTGGCGCGACCCGGTGGTGGGCAAGGCCGGCCAGTAGCTGGTTGAGTGCCAGCGCGCTGGCGGCCAGCACCAGGCCGATGCCGGCCGCGCCGGTGCCGGCGAAGAATCCGGGCTGGCCACCGGCGGAATCACCCACCGTGCCGAACCAGCCGAGAAACCCCCACACCACCATCGGGGCGGCCAGCGCGGCGCCGAGCACGTCCCAGGGCCGGGCCCGGATGAGCGCACCGGCCGCGAATTGATCGAGCTGACTCATAGAGAGAATCTAGCCCGGACCATCGCGGCCGGTGCGGTGACGCTGTCGAGCCGGTTACGGACGCTTGGGTAGCTTGCCGCCGGTGTCGGTGAATCGCTTGACGGCCAGGCCGGTACCGGCCAGCACCGCCAGCAGGGTGATCCAGTAGCCGATGCCGTGACCCTTGTTGATCTTGACTCCGAACGCGCCAGCACCACCGGTGTTGCCGGGCACCACGACGAGGGCCAGCAGCAGGCACAGGGTGGCCACCGCGAACGCGCCGAGCACGACCAGGCGGGTTGGGAACGGCATCTCGATCTTGGCGATCAACTGCACCGCAAGCACGATCGCCGCGGCCAGCGCCAGCAGCACGCCGAACCAGCCGAAGAAGCCGTGCCAGGCGCTCCAGGACGTCGAGGCGCTGTTGGACAGTCCAGCGATCGAGAACGACACGCTGTAGGTGTAGAAGCTGAAGGTGGAGAAGATGAAGGCGATCAGGCCGGCCGCGATGATGCCCCAGTCCAGCGGGCTGACCGTCTTCGGGTCGAAGTTCTGCAGCGTCTTCGGGTCGAAGGAGCTGAATTGCTGGCCGACGCTGTGCGCCCCGCCCGGCGCTGGTGGCTGGTACTGCGGCTGCTGGTACGGCGGCTGCGGCGGTGCCGGTGGCGGATATCCGGCCGGCTGAGCTGAATAGTCAGCCGGCGGCGGTACCGGTGGAGCGCTGTATTCGGGCGGTTGTCCGCCCACACCCGCCGGGTTACCGGGGTTCTCGGTCATGTCGCTCTCCAGATTGGTCGGTTTTCATACCAAATTCATGGCTGATTCACGCCTAGCAAAGCTATACCTAGGCGCTCGACCGAACCAGAGGCAAACATCGGGCCGTTGATACCTAGCGCCCACTGGCGCCCTACGGTTAGCGGCTGAGCAGGTCCCGCATCAACCGCGCCGTCTCGCTCGGTGTCTTGCCGACCTTGACCCCGGCCGCCTCCAGCGCTTCTTTCTTGGCCTGCGCGGTGCCGGACGAGCCACTCACGATCGCACCGGCGTGACCCATGGTCTTGCCTTCGGGTGCGGTGAAGCCGGCCACGTAGCCGACCACCGGCTTGCTGATGTGCTCGGCGATGTAGGCGGCCGCCCGCTCCTCGGCATCGCCGCCGATCTCGCCGATCATCACGATCGCCTCGGTGTCGGGGTCGTCCTGGAAGGCCTGCAGGCAGTCGATGTGGGTGGTGCCGATGACCGGGTCGCCACCGATGCCGACCGCCGAGGAGAAGCCGAGATCGCGCAGCTCGAACATCATCTGGTAGGTCAGCGTGCCCGACTTGGACACCAGGCCGATCGGGCCGGGGCCGGTGATGTTGGCCGGGATGATGCCGGCGTTGGACTTGCCGGGGCTGATCAGGCCGGGACAGTTCGGCCCGATGATCCGGGTCTGCTGGCCCTTGGCGACGTTGTAGGCCCAGGCTTCGGTGGAATCGTGCACCGGGACGCCCTCGGTGATCACCACGGCCAGGCCGATGCCGGCATCGATCGCCTCGATCATGGCCGCCTTGGTGAAGGCCGGTGGCACGAACAGCACGCTGACGTCCGCGCCGGTCTTGGCCATCGCATCGGCGACCGTGCCGAACACCGGGATCTCGGTGCCGTCGACGTCCACCGCCTCGCCGGCCTTGCGCGGGTTGACCCCGCCGACGATGGTGGTGCCGGAGGCGAGCATCCGGCGGGTGTGCTTCATGCCCTCGGAGCCGGTCATGCCCTGCACGATGACCTTGGACTCTGCGGTCAGAAAGATTGCCATATCTGTTCCAGGCCCCTTATTAGTTAGCGCTGTTGGCGAGTTCAGCGGCCCGGTCGGCGCCGTCGTCCATGGTGTCGGCGAGGGTGACCAGCGGGTGCGCGGCCGCGGTCAGGATCCGGCGTCCCTCCTCGACGTTGTTGCCGTCCAGTCGCACCACCAGCGGCTTGCTGGCCGCGTCGCCGAGCATGGACAGCGCGGTGACGATGCCATTGGCGACCGCGTCGCAGGAGGTGATTCCCCCGAAAACATTGACGAAAACCGACTTGACCGACGGGTCACCGAGGATGATGTCGAGCCCGGCTGCCATCACCTCGGCTGAGGCGCCACCGCCGATGTCGAGGAAGTTGGCCGGCTTGACGTTGCCGTGCCGCTCGCCGGCGTAGGCAACCACGTCCAGGGTCGACATCACCAGGCCGGCGCCGTTGCCGATGATGCCGACCTCACCGTCCAGCTTGACGTAGTTGAGGTCCTTGGCTTTGGCCTTTGCTTCCAGCGGATCAGCGGCGGCGACGTCCTCGAGGTCGGCGTTGCCGGCCTGCCGGAAGTTGGCGTTTTCGTCCAGGCTGACCTTGCCGTCCAGCGCCAGCACCGCGCTGCCGTCGGCGGTGGCCACCCGGGCCAGCGGGTTGATCTCGACCAGGGTCGCGTCCTGGGCGACGAAGACCTCCCACAGCTTGACCACGGTCTCGGCGGTACCGGCGATCACCTCTACCGGGAAGTTCGCCTCGGTGAGGATCTCGGTCGCCTTCTCCAGGTTCACCCCGACCGTGGCGTCGATCGGTACCCGGGCCAGCGCCTCGGGGCGGGTGACCGCGAGCTCCTCTATCTCCATGCCGCCCTCGGCTGAGGCCATCGCGAGGAAGGTCCGGTTGGAGCGGTCGAGCAGGAAGGAGAAGTAGTACTCGGCCTCGATCTGCGCGCCCGGATCCACCAGCACCCGGTGCACGGTATGGCCCTTGATGTCCATGCCAAGAATGGCCTCGGCCGCCGCGTACGCCTCGTCAGCGGTCTTGGCGACCTTAACGCCACCGGCCTTACCTCGGCCGCCGACCTTGACCTGGGCCTTGACCACCACCACGCCGCCGATCCGCTCGGCCGCCGCGCGGGCCTGTTCCGGGGTGTCGGCGGTCTCGCCGAGCCCGACCGGGACACCGTGGGCGGCGAACAGTTGCTTCGCCTGGTACTCGAACAGATCCACGAAAGTTCTTCCGTTCTGTTGAGGTGGGCAGCCGCTATGGCCAGCCGGTTGTTTTCAGCCGAAGCCAGGCTAGTCCCCCGGCGGCCGGCTACCCACGGCCAGCCGGCGTGATGTTCGCCAAACCACACCCCACGCATGCGCAACCTGGCGCGGTCACCGATCGTTGGCGGGTTCTGACGAGCCCGGCCGGCGGCCGATGGGTATGTCACAGTGTTTCAGTTGGAATTCTCAGCGGCAGTGGTTGGCAGTGGCTAGACAGGCGTGAGCCGGGAGGTGCGGGCAGGTGCGGTCGGTCAGTCAGGCAGCAGCACAGCTGCGCAGGACGCCTGCCGCGATGCTCGGCGCCGCGGTGGCCGCCGGCCAGGAAATTGCCTGGCTGACCGCGCACGCTGCCACCTACCCGATCGGGCTGCTGGCCGAGCAGGCCGAGATGGAGGACCCCCGGTATCGCATCGACACCCTGCCGCCGGTGAGCCGCGGGCTGATCACCGGCGACATCAACGCCTCCGGCCGGCCGATCCTGCTGGTGCACGGCATCGGCGACAACCGGTCGGCCTTCTCGATCCTGCGCCGGACCCTGCGGCGTAAGGGCTACGGCCGGATCACCACGGTGAACTACTCGCCGTTCACCTCCGACATCCGCAAGGCAGCGGCCAACCTGGCCCGGCATGTCGAACGGGTCTGTCAGCAAACCGGCTACGAGCAGGTGTTCGTGGTCGGGCACTCGCTCGGCGGCATCATCGCCCGCTACTACGTGCAATGCCACGGCGGTGACGAGCGGGTGCACACCCTGATCACGCTCGGCTCGCCGCATGCCGGCACCCAACTGGCCCGGCTCGCCCCGATCCCGGTCTGCCAGCAGTTGCGGCCCAATTCCGACCTGATGCGCGAGCTGGCCAGTCCGGCCGACTGCCGAACCCGGTTCGTAGCCATCTACTCCGACCGGGACGAGGTGGTGCTGCCCAATCGCAGCGCGACCCTGCAGCATCCGGACCTCTCGGTTACCCGGGTCCCGGTGCACGGCGTCGGGCATCTGGCGCTGCTGGTCAACAGCGCCGTCGTGCATGCGGTCGCGGCCGCGCTTGCCGATCGGCTCACCGGCGATGAACCCGCTGCGTAATCAGCTGATTACTGAGTCAGATTTTTCATCCGGCAATTCCGGCAGCAAAGTTGCCTGGAGTCGAAACCGTAAGTTACGGTTCTGCATCATCGCTGCTGGCTAGGTATCAATAACGCAATCGGGATCTTGCCCAATGCCGCGATGAGCACGATCCGAACTGACTTTTCCGTCAACCAGCACGGTAGGGGGCTTGAGTGGGACGTCATAGCGCCCCAAGCTCGCCACCCCCCGTCATTGCCGACAAGCCCCGTCGCCGCCACGCTGCCCCCAAACCGCTCTGGCGCCGCAAGCCCGCCGCACCCGCTGCCGTCCTGATGCTCAGCGTCTGCGGCGTCGTGGTCGGTGCCGACTCGATGCACCTGCTCAGCGGGATCGGTCACGCCGACCCGCTGGACAAGGGCGCCGCCAACATTCAGGGCGTTGACCTGAGCGCGATCGCATCCGGCGCGCAGGCCAGCCAGCTGCAGGCCGGCAGCCAGCGGGTGTCGCGATCGAGCCGGACGTTGACCGACGCCAGCGGGTTCACCCTGCAGGCCCGGCCGGGGCTGCCCGCGGTGATTCCTGGCAAGACCGTCCCGGGCACCTGGGTCCGGCCGAGCGCCGGGGGCGAATCGTCGTGCTTCTGCATGCGCTGGGGCGTCATGCACGACGGCATCGACCTGGCTGGCCCGATGGGTTCACCGATCGTCGCGGTCGGCGACGGCGTGGTGGTCGACGCCGGCCCGGCCGCCGGCTTCGGCCTGTGGGTGGTCATCCGGCACGACAACGGTGATTACAGCGTCTACGGACACATGTACCACTACTACGTGACGGTCGGCGAGCACGTGGTGGCCGGCCAGCACATCGCCGACATCGGCGACAACGGCCAGTCGACCGGCCCGCACCTGCACTTCGGGGTGATGCACGGCAGCTTCATGGGCCCCTACATCGACCCGGTGCCGTGGTTGAAGGCACGCGGCATCGACGTCGGCGCCTACAACCCGGACGCCTGAGCGGCTACCTCTGCACCATCGCCCACCTCCATCGGCGATACTCGATGCCCCGGCAAGGCATGCCGGACGGACCGAGCCAGGCATAGGAGTTCCACCACGAT
>JBDSAN010000484.1:0-11965 GCA_039922115.1 Jatrophihabitantaceae bacterium | reverse complement strand
CCGGGCCGGGTTTCGAGGTGATGGTCCACGTGCCTGGCGTCGATCTTCGCCAGCATCGACAGACCAACCTGCCGGGGTTCGGCTTCGCCGAGTTGGAAAGCATCGTCCGCCAGCTGACCGCGGCCCTGAAGAGCCTGCATCGCGAAGGTTTCGTGCACCGGGACGTGAAGCCGGCCAACATCATGATCCGTCGAGCCGGGACGGTGCGGGTCACCCTCGCCGATTTCGGCATCGCCGATCGGCCGAGTAGGCAGGAGCGTGCCGACGACCTGAACCTGGCCTACCAGTCCCCCCAGTGGTGCCTCCGGAGGATCGTCGACCAGGCAGGTGACTGGTGGGGGCTCGGGATGACCCTGGTCGAGCTTGCGTCCGGTCGGCATCCGTTCCAGAAGCTGGCCAACGAGGACATCGCGAACCACTTCGTTCAGTCACGCGCGATCGACGTGTCCGGGGTGCCGGCCGATCCACCGGTCGCCGACGGCCGGCCGGATCGGCTGCGTAACCTGTGCAGCGGCCTGCTGGCTCTGGATGCCGCTGAGCGGTGGGGTGCCGACGAGGTCGGACGATGGTTGGTCGGCCAGAACCCGGAGTTGCCCCAGGCGGCTCAACTGCACTGGGCAGCGATCGACTCCACCGAGTCGGCGGCAGAGCAGCCCTTCGCCTTCGACGGCGTCCCACACCACCGTCGCCGCCCGCTGGCGACGGCGTTGGCGCAGAGGTGGAACGGCGCCGTCAGGGCATTGTTCGAAGACGGCCGGATCAGCGAGCTGCGTGAATGGCTGGAGCATTTCTCCGACGATGCCGGTGCCGACGCCCGTGGAACAGCGGAGGCAGTAGCCACCGACACCAGACCGGCCGACGTGCGGCTGTTTCTTCTTCTGCGGGCACTGGACCCTGACCGGCCGCCGATCTATCGCAATCACGACATCACCCGGTCCCGGCTGGTGCAGATTGCGCGAGCCGCCGAAGCCAACGAGGGCGACAACGCGGCGGTGCTGAAAGATCTGTGGGCCTATGATTTGCTGCCCATTCTCGATCAGGCCAGGCCGGCCAGTCCCGGCGCCGGCGGCGAGAACCTGACCGAGGTCGACCAGCGATGGCGGCAAGCCCGGCAGGACTGGCCCGCCCTGATCGAGCGGATGGGCGATGCCGGGACGAAGGACTACCTGCGGGCGGAGATCAGCGAGCGGCAGGTGCTGGCGGTCTGCCTGCGTGCCGCCCTCAACCTGGAACAGGATCTGACTCACAGCCGCCAGGAGCTTCGCCAGCGGGTGGCCGCGCTCCCGATCCGGGTGCCCTGGTTCGAGCAGCTGGTTCAGGATCCGACGATGACCTGGCCGGCCTGGCTGGCTCATGGATACGTGGGCAGCCAAGCGCGCTTGGCGGCGGACGCCGTCAGCGCGGCCGAGCGGGAGCAGAACGCGGTACGTGATCGAACCGTCTTCAGCGACTGGTCGCGCCGGCAGAACCGCCCGGCCGCGCTCGGTTGGGCGGTGGCCGGCGGGTGCCTGCTGGCGGTGCTGTGGATCGTGCTCATCACTGTCAGCGACCTTGCTCAGCGGGCCGGCGACTCCACCGTCGAGGCGGCGTGGGTTATCGCCGGGGTCTGCCTGATGGTCTCGCTGATCGCTGAGAGCCTGCTGGCCATCGAGGTCGGAGGCCGGTTCCATCGCCGGTACTCCATCCCCGGCGCCGGGGTGACGGCGCTGGTACCTCTCGGACGATGGATGAACCGCTCCCGGCTGCTTGCGGCGGTGGCGATCCTCGCGGCAGTCGCGGGCATCGGCCTGATCGCGATGGCGCTGCCGCAACTGCTGATCCTCGCCACCGCGGCCGGTCATCTCGGCTGGGTGGTGCAGCGCGGCCGCGCCTGGCGTGCCGACCACGCCGCGGAAAACGCCCAGATTGCTGAGTCGGAGCTGCGCCGACCGTCAGATGTCAGTGCGGTCCCGGTCGGGACTTGAGAAGGGATGGGGCCATGAGTGGTGGGGCAATCACCGTCGTGCCGGTTGGGCTGCTGATCGCGCTGCCGATCGCGGCCCTGATCGGTGCCGGAGTGGCTGCGGTGCTGGTGATCCGGGCGGCCGCGGCGGGGACCGGGGCGGCCGGCCGGCTGCTGGAGCACCTCGGCGAGCAGATGCTGTGCCTGGCCGACGCACAGGACGACGCGGCGATCCGAACCCGGCTGTGGGAGGTCGCCGCGGGAGCGGTGGTCCAGACCAACCAGGAGCTCTGCCTGCTGGCGGCCAGAGCCGAACGGGTGGGGATGACGCCCACGTTGCCGCCGCCCATCGACCTGGCCGGTTGCCGGTTGGCCGACACCCGGGCGCTGGTCGTGCAGGCACAGGAGGCGATCGCCAGTGCCCGGGTCGAAGTGGTGCGTGCCGAGGTTGCGCACGAGAAGCGGGAGATGCTTGCGAACGTGGCCGCCGCGATGGGCGACCCGTCGGCGGCGGCGGAGCGACTGGCGGCGTATCAGAAGACTCTGGATCTCCGAGTGCAGCCAGGCACCGATGGGCCACCCCCCCGGAAGGTCGACAAGTCGCGGGTCCGCGCACAGATCGAACGGGTCCTGCTCAGGCTCGACCTCGACGCGATGACCGGCGATCGGCAGCGGGTGCTGGCGACGGCCGCCGTGGCCGAGGAGCAGAGCACTCCGGCGGCTAGCCGTACCTACCTAGATGCCCTTTCCCGGCTGGTGGACGAGGAACTCAACCCGTTGATCAGCCGTCGCCGCGAGGCCGCCGCGCTGCTGGCCGGACTGGAGCACCCCGTCGTCACCGAGCTGATCGGCGAGCTGCCGCACGAACCGCCCGTCCTTCCCGTCATCGAGCGGCTGCGCGCGGTGGTACGCGGCGAGATGGATCTCACCGACCAGGATCGCGGGGACGGGCAGCGGGTGCTCAGTTCGGCGGCCGCTGAGTTGGAGCGACGCCGGCTGCTGGAGGGGATCTCCGAGGCGTTCGCCGGGCTGGGATACTCGGTCAGCACCGGCCTGCAGGTCCACCACCGCGGTGCGCTGTCGGTCACCCGGCCGTCCTGGTACGGCGAGCACACCGCGGACGTGTGGATCGACGAGGCCGGGGACGTGCAGTCGCGCCTGGTGCAGGTCGCGCCGGATGCCGCGGGCGAGGCCGCCCGATGTGCCGACCTGAACACGAGCATGCACCGGGTCGCCGACCAGCTGCTCGGCCGCGGCTTCGACAGTGAGGTCGCGTTGCCGGCGCGGGCCGTCCCGGCCGTCAAGCGACTCGACCATCGCATCCCACCGAAACCGCCGGTCGAAGTCACCAAACCCGCCCCTCGTGAGATCGATCCACGATGACCGGGGCACCGGGACGGTTGCGCGGCCTGCCGTCGTTCGCCCAGGAACTGGCGGGAACCCTCACCGCGCACTCACAGTATGTTCTGTACGGCAACGTCCGCGATCTCTACCTGGTCCCGGACGCCCGGCCCGGCACGCCCGACAGCGTCTGCCCGGCCAAACTGCTCGAGGTGATCTGGCAGGCGTTGCAGCCCTCCGGCTACCGCTGCCTGATCGTGTCGGACCAGGTCGACGGCATCACCGTCTATCCGCCGTCGGAGGACGCCAAGGCGGCCGCCGAGCAGGTGATCGGTCGTCGCATGATCGGTCGCAAGCAGACCCTGGAGCGGCTGCGTACCTGCATGGCCAGGGTCGCCGGCATCTCCGAGCCGCCGCCGATCAACGCCGATGCCGTCCCGCAGGAGTCGGATGGTGAGCCCGGCGCCCGGCAGCACCAGCTGCGTGCTGCCTTCGTAATCGACTACGCAGCCCGGATCCCGCGCAGTCAGACCGTGCTGGAGCAGGACGAACGCGACTTCTTCCTGTTCGCCCAGAAGCTTGCTGCCACCGCCGAGACCCGGGCGGGCGGCCCGCCCGACCGTCCGGCAGGGTTGTTCAACCCGGTCATCTGGCTGTCGGAGGCGGAGCGGGACCTGCCGGCCTGGCTGACCGTCGGTATGGAACGCGTCCGCACCATCGCGGTGCCCAAGCCCGGGCTGTTCGATCGTCAGCGGGCTGCCAGGTACTTCGCGCCGCTCATCACCCGTCAGCAGGCTGCCACGGAGGCCGACGATGCCGGCGTGCGGCTGTTCGCCCAGCGGACCGATGAGATGACGCTGCACTCGATGCGAGAGATCGCCCGGTTGGCAGCCGACCATGGTCTCTCCCTCGAACGCATCGACGACGCCATCCGGATCTACCGGATCGGGATCGATGAGAACCCGTGGCGGCAGCAGACGGTTCGCCAGCAGATCCTGCGGGGCGAGAAGGAGCTGCCGGAACGGATCCACGGCCAGCAGCCGGCCATCGTCAAGGCCTTCGACATCCTCAAACGCGCGGCGCTGGGGCTGTCCGGGGCGCAGGCCAGCAGCTCGGCGAACCGGCCCCGGGGCGTGTTATTCCTGGCCGGTCCGACCGGTGTCGGCAAGACCGAGCTGGCCAAGCAGCTGGCGATGCTGCTGTTCGGTGATCCGGACGCCTACCTGCGCTTCGACATGTCCGAGTTCGCGACGAGCCACTCCGCCGATCGGCTGACCGGTGCGCCGCCTGGCTACGTGGGCTACGAGGCCGGCGGCGAGCTCACCGGGGCGATCCGGCGCAAGCCATTCTCGGTAGTGCTCTTCGACGAGTTCGAGAAGGCAGATCGGCAGGTCTTCGACAAGTTCCTGCAGATCCTCGACTACGGACGGCTCACCGACGGGCAGGGCGTCACCACGTACTTCTCCGAATGCATGCTGATCTTCACCTCGAACCTCGGCATCTTCTGGACCGATCCGTACACCAAGGAGAAGACCCAGCTGGTCTTTCCGGGGACCGAGTACGACGAGCTGGAGCAGAAGGTCAAACAGTCGATCAAGGACCACTTCACCAGGGAGCTAGGCCGTCCGGAGCTGCTCAATCGCTTCGGCGACAACATCGTCGTGTTCGACTTCATCGACCAGGCCACGGCGAGCACCATCCTGGTCGGGCAGTTGAGCAACGTCGAGGCAAGGCTGGCCCGGGAACACGGCATTCGACTCGAACTCGGCGTCCAGGCCAGGCGGCAGCTCGAGGCGTGGTGCACCCGACCCGAGACCCTGGTCAACGGTGGCCGCGGCATCGGCAACGAGCTTGAGGGCAAGCTGATCAACCCGCTCGCCCGGTACCTTTTCGACCACGAGGTCGGCAGCGGCACGGTGCAGGTCAGTAACATCGAGCTCGTCGACGGAGTGATCACCCTGACGGTGAGCCATCAGCGGTGAGCGAAGCCACCTGGTGCCGGCTCTGCCGGGAGCACCGTCCTGACGACGGGCGGTTCTGCCTGAAGCACGGCGAGGATCTCGGCCTGCCCCCGGTCGAGGCCGCCGTCTTGCAAGAGGACACGGCCGACGGCTGGACGGCCGAGGACCCCCGTACCACCTGCTGGAAGTGCGGCGCCCGTTCTGCCCATATCGCCAACGACGCCTGCGCCTCGTGTCAGGAGCCGCTGGTCCCGCCGGCCCTGTTCATGGAGTTTCCGGCCGGCTCGGTGGTGCTGCGATCGGGAACCTCAGCCGTGCTGGGCAGGGCCGGCACCTACGGTGCACTGTTCGCGGCCCATCCCAACGTCTCCCGCAGGCACGCCCGGATCGAGGTCGACGAGACGGGCCAGACCTGGATCGTGCCGTTTCCGGAGGCTCCGAACGGCACATTCGTCAATGACGCCGAGGTCCTGGTCCGGTCCGCCGTCGAAGCCGGTGACCGGATCCGCTTCGGCACCGACCGGACGCCGAACCCGGGGCCGGTGAGCTTGCCGATCAGGCAGCCGTCCCGCGAGCCGTAGCCGACCTCACCCGTCCGGCGGTGGCACGTCCTGCTCAGCAAGCAGCCGGCGGACCCGGCGCAGCCGCTCCTCGAGTTCGGCGGTCACAGCATCGGCCCCGGTACCGGCCGTGACTGCGTCGCCGTGTGCCGCACGCAGTTCCGCCATCAGGTAGTTGCGCGCTCGTTCTGCCCCGTCGCCGCCGGGCGCGGGGGTCTCGTCCGGCTTTGGGGTCGTCGGTTCACCGGCCATGTCGATCGTCCTTCGGTCGAGTCTCCCGTCGACCATACGGTCCGGTGCCGCCATGCCCGGGATCATTCGCGCCCAGGTCTGATTGCGCGGTGACTGCTCCTGTCGACAGCAACGGGTTAACGTTGTTAGATCCAAGCCAGGAGGCGAATACGCTGTTGCCTCGCGCCGGGGTCAGGCGACGGAGGATGGTGGACGTGCTCGGGGAAGCGCCGTTCGTCGGCCGCAGGGGTGAGCTGGACCTGCTGTCGTTGCGCCTGGCCGACGCCCGGCACGGCCGGGCCCGGACGTTGCTGATCGGCGGCGAGGCAGGGGTGGGCAAGAGCCGGCTGCTGGCCAGGTTCGCCGAGACGGCTCGGCGGTCCGGCGCCCTGGTGCTGGCCGGCACCTGCGAGGAGCACTTCGGCGACCCGACGCCGTTCGGGCCGCTGCTGGAATTGCTCGAGACCTTCCGGCGAGACCATGACGCACGGCGCGCGGCGGAGCTCGGCGGGCCGGCGTACTCCCGGCTGGCCGAGTTCTTCGAACACGGCAGCGACTCGATGAGCAGCCCGCAGCACGTCTTCGTCGCGGTGCGCCGGATGCTCGACGATCTTGCGGTCGACGGGCCGGTGGTGCTGATCATGGAGGACCTGCACTGGGCCGACCCCTCCACGCTCGATCTGGTGCGGCACCTCGGGCAGGCCGGGCCGGACGACCGTCATCTTCTGCTGGTGTGCAGCTACCGGTCGCGGGAGCTGCGCCGGGGCGAGCCGCTGTGGCAGCTGCTGGCAGGTGCGACCTTCCTGCGCCGGACCGAGCGGCTGGAGCTGGCGGCCTTCGAGCGGGGTGAACTGGCGGAGTTCCTGGCCGGCGCCGGTGGCGGCCCGGTCGACCCGAAGCTGGTCGAGCGGTGCCTGGAGTGGTCGGACGGGATCCCGTTCTACGCAGAGCAGTTGATGGCGGCCGGTGCCCTGGACAACCCCGAGGATGTGGAGCTGCCCGACGACATGCGGGACGTGATCCTGTCCCAACTGGTCGACCTCGGGCCGGACGCGCTCAAAGTGCTTCGGGTGGCCGCGGTGGCCGGCCGCGCGATGAGCAGGCAGCTGCTTCGAACGGTGAGCGGTCTGCAGGGTGAGGCGTTGCACGATGCGCTGCAGGAGTGTTTCGACAGGCAGATGCTGGTGGCCGGACACCACGAGGACGTGTATCGGTTCCGGCATGCACTGCTGCGTGAGGCGGTCTACCGATCGACTGTCCGGGACAGCCAGGTGGATCTGCACATCGCGATGGCGGAGGCGCTCGCGGCCGAGCCGAGACTGGGCCTGACCGAAGGCTCCGCCGCTGTGGAACTGGCCGGTCACTGGTACCAGGCAGGGGTCAGGCCGCAGGCGCTGGCCTCGGCCGTTCAGGCCGGCGACGTCGCGGTGCGTACCTTGGCGTTCCCGTCCGCGGAGGTGCAGTACACCCGTGCGCTGGAACTGTGGCAGCAGGTCGCCGATCCCGAGACCCGGACCGGTGTGTCAAGGGGGCAGCTGTTCGCGGCGGCGGCCGAGGCCGCCCGCTGGTCCGGCCAGCCCGATCGGGCGCTGACGCACCTCCGCGCGGCGATCGCCGAGGACGACCGCGGGTCCGACGACCGGCTGGGGGAACTGCACGAGCGGCTGGCCACCTACCTTCTCGAGTCCGGCCAACGGGCGGACTCCTGGGAGGCATTCGAACATGCAAAGGAACTGCTGAAGGGCTCTCCCGCCTCGGCAGTGAAGGCGAGGGTGCACGCCGGGATCGCTCTCGGGTACCTGCAGTCGGGCCGCTACGCCGACGGCCGATCGGTGGCAGACACAGCACTGGAGATGGCCAGGACGGTCGGTGCCCGGGCGGAGGAGGGCCGGGCTCTCAACATCTCGGGCCTCGCGCTCAGCATGTTGGGCGATCCGGCGGCCGAGACCCGGCTGCGGGAGTCGCTCGAGATCGCCCGATCGGTCAACCACATCGAGGATCTGTTCCGGGCCTATGGCAACCTTGGCCTGGTCCTGGAACATGCCGGCCGGCTTCGAGAGGCGGAGGAGGTCACCAGGACCGGCCTGGACGAGGCGCGCCAGCTGGACCTCGCGCACACCCGGCAGGGCACGATCCTGGCCAACAACACCAGCGCCGCGCTGGTGCTGCTGGGGGAGTGGGACGAGGCGGAGAAGGTCATCGCCGAACTGTCGCTGGAACGGCCGCCCAGTGAAAGCTTGTACCCCAGGCTCACCCTTGCCGAGATCAAGGTCGCGCGTGGCGAGTACGTCCAGGCACGTGAGCTGCTCGCCTCGATCGAGGACGTCGAGCACGGCGAGGATCCTCGCTTCCTGGGGCCGCTGTACACGGTCCGCGCCGAGTTGGCGCTGGGTGAGGGCGATCGCAAGCGCGCCGCCGAAGAGGTGCAACGGGGTCTGTCGGCGGTCCAGGCGGGCGAGAACGCCCTCGAGGCGCTGCGACTGTGCGCGGTGGGCATGCGATGCGCGGCCGACCTGGCGAGTCGAGGCAGGAATCGTCCGGCCGCGATGACGGCAGGCGACCAGCTGGCCCGGATGGTCTGGGACACAAGGCCGGAACCGCCGACCGCCGAGTCGAGGCAGCTGATCGAGTTGTGCAAGGCCGAGCGGCAGCGTATCCGCAGCGAGGACACCGAGGTCGTGTGGAAGCTGGTGGCCAGCGGCTGGGCTGCCCTCGACCGGCCGTACCCGGCTGCCTACGCACGATTGCGGCAGGCCGCCGCGGCGGCACGCAGCGATCTCGGCGGGGCGCGGCGGCACGTCCGGGAGGCCCACCGGGCGGCGAAGGAACTCGGCGCCGAACCGCTAGGTGCCGAGGTGGCGCGGTTGGCCAAGCAACTCGGGCTGAAGCTGGTGGACCGTCCGGCCGAACTTCCGTACCAGATGACCAAGGCCGAATTCGCGATCTTGCAGTACATGGTCGAGGGGATGGACGCGGCCGCGATCGCGGAGGCACGCGGCGTGTCCAAACGCACCGTCGAGAAGCAGCTGACCAGCCTCTATCAGAAGCTGAGCGTGCACAGCGCCGCGGAGGCGGTCGCGAAGGCATATCGGGAAGGGCTGTTCCGGTAACTGGCAGGCCGTCCGTCAGAGATCGGCATGACTCGTAAAGCTCTCCTGATCGGTGCACAGACCGCTGGCCTGCGGGGCGCCCTGAACGATGTCGAGGCGATGGCGGCGGCCCTGAGGCCACGCGGCTTCCAGATCGAGCAGCTGTGCACGCCGCATGCCACCCGCGCCGCGATTCTCGACGCCTACGAGAAGCTCATCGTGGACGCGCGCCCGGAAGACGGTTTCGTCATCTACTACAGCGGCCACGGCGGCCTCGGACAGCTGCCGGACAGCCCGGACCTGCAGTTCATCGCGCCGGATGACTATGCCGACTCCGACGACCGGGATTTCCGAGGCATCACCGGTGTCGAACTCTCCGTCCTGCTGGCCCGGCTGTCGGACGTCGCGCACAACACCACAGTCGTCCTGGACTGCTGCCACGCCGCCCACATGTCCAGGGGGACCGATCTGCGGATCAAGTCGCTGCTCCGTCCCGTGCACTGGCTGCCGACCTACCAAGTCATTGAGGAGCATGTGCGACGGCTTGTCCAGGGCGGCCTGCAGGTGGAGCGGCGTCCGGTCGTCGGCAACCTGCACGCCGTGCGGGCGGTGGCCTGCGCCCTGGATCAGCCAGCCTGGGAAGGGACGAACCGCGACGGGATCGAGATGGGCCTGTTCACCGACGCGCTGTCCCGATCGCTGCGTGAGTCGGACGGCCTGCGCCTGAACTGGTCAACGCTGATGGACACGGTGCGCCGGCAGGTGCAGGCCTTCGCGCTCGAACAGCGGCCTGCGGTGGAAGGTCCGTCCGAACGGCAGCCGTTCGAGTCGACCGAGCTGGCTCCGCTGGACACCCTGCCGGTGGTGATCGTCGGGACGGATCGGATCGAGCTGCTCGGCGCTCCGCTGCTCGGCGTCGAGGCAGGCGATGAGTTCGCCATCATGCCGGCCGGCGCAACCGGCCCGCGGGACGGGCCGGTGATCGGGTCGGCGACGGTCGACCAGCTCCTGCCGACGACCGCGCTCGCCCAGCTGCGATTGGCGGTGGCCGGGCAGGACGTGCCGCTGGATGCCCGTGCGCACCGGACTCGGGCCGTTGCGGCGGCACTGCCGGTGCGACTTCCCGGTGACCACAAGGTGCGGGCCGAACTGGTCAAGGCGATGAAGCTGCGTCTGCAACTGCGCCTGGCCGTTCCGGGTGCGGACGACAACGTCACGGTCGAGATCGCCGCGGTTCCGGATGGACGGCTGGTCGTGCGGGATCAGGCGGGTGCTCTCCATTCGCCGTACGCGACGACGCCGCTTGGTGTCAGTGCGGCAATGGGGCACCTGCAGCGGATCGCCCAGGCCACCGCGTTGCGCCGGCTCAGCGGTGATCCGGCCCGTCCGCTGTCGCACCACGTGGTGCTGGAGTGGGGCCGGGTCCGCGACGGCAAGGAGGAACCGTTGCCGCGCTCCGGCGGGCTGCTGTTCGCCCATCCGGGCGAGCGTATCTACGTCCGGCTGCGCAACGACGGCGATCAGGTGGCTTTCGTGTCGCTGATCGACATCGGTGTCTCCTACCGGATAGCGGTGCTCACCGAAACTGACCCGGACGGCATCAAACTCACGCCGGGTGCGTCCTACACCTACGGCTGGAACGACACCCTCCAGGAGCTGACCGGGATGGCGGTGACCTGGCCGGAGAGCACCGACCCCGCGGTCGCCCGGCCGGAGACGATCGTTGCTCTGATCAGTGACGAACCGGTCGATGTCAGCGTGCTCAACCAGCAGGCGAACCACGTCCGGACCGGCCGGGGAACGTCCGGGCTGGAGCAGCTGCTGACCCAGGTCGCCAAGGGTGCCTCTCGCGACTTCGGGAACGGCGTCGCGGACCCGGTGCGCTTCGACGTGCAGCCGATCGACTTCACCGTGAGCCCGACGGCGCCGCCGGCTGCCGAGCATGCCGCGTTCCTGCTCGACGACCGGCCAGCGATGCCGGTGCGGCTGCTCTCACCGAGAGGTGCCGCGCCGGCCCGGGTCGCCGTCCGGATCAACGAGCTGATCGTGCACCGCAACCACGCCTTCGGCAATGCCGACATCCGGCTGGACGCAGTCGTCCAGACCGGTGCCGGCGATGGTCCGGCCTACCGGGCCGAGACTATGCGATTCGGCAACATCGGCGACGGCTGCCGGCTGCCGCTGGACGACGTGTTGATCTACCACGGTCCGGCCCGGGACTTCCTCGACATCGCGGTGTGGGTCTCCCGCGACAGCACCGGCAGCCTCGCGCTCAGCGACCTGCTGGCTCAGCGGCTTGCGAGCCCGGAGCTGCGGTTGGTAGCGCTGGCCGTGGCCGTGCCGCCTCCCGCGGTGGCGATGATCAGCGCGGGCGTCCTGCTGGTCAACACCGCCTGCGAACTGCTCACCGGAGTCGCGGGACGGAGTATCGGGCTCTACCGCACATCGATGCTGGCCCAGGAGGAGTTCGGAGTCGGCCGGCACAAGCGGCGTCCGCAGGAGTTCTCGCTCACCTTTTCCGTCGAGTCGGTCGCCTGAACCGCAGTTCCCGACAATCCGCCCGCATTCGCGGGCAAACCCAGAAGGAGTAAACGCATGAGCACCCAACATCTGACCAAGAAGCTCGTCATCGGCCAGCAGGAGTGGTGGATCGCCGACGCCGATTCCGATGCGGTGGTGAAGGAGGTCGCAACCGCGATGTCGAATCGCACGACGGTCGAGCTGCAGCTACACAACTCCTCCGGGCACATCGTCGCGGTGTATCTCAACGGGGCGACCGCGCCGAGTGTGGCCCTCGACCTGCTCAGCGGTGGCGGCCCCCGACCCAGTGAGATGTCCGGC
>JBDSAN010000483.1:0-3105 GCA_039922115.1 Jatrophihabitantaceae bacterium | reverse complement strand
GCCCGACATCGCGGTCGGCTCGGACGGCCCGGTGCTGTCGGTCGACCTGGTTGCCCAGCGTCCACTGGCCGATCTGGATGGCCGGCCGGTCGCGCTCGGTTCCACGTCCCGAACGTCGGTGCTGCTGGCCCAGCTCTGGCTGGCCGAGGTGCACCAGGTGCACCCGCGCTACTTCAGCTGCCCGCCGGATCTCACCGCAATGATGCTGGAGGCGGATGCCGCGGTGGTGATCGGGGACGTCGCGCTGCGGGCCACCTATGACGCCGCCAGCCGGGGCCTGGCCGTACACGACCTCGGCCAGGCCTGGCGGTCCTGGACCGGCCTGCCGATGGTGTTCGCGGTGTGGGCCGTCCGGCGCGAGTTCGCCGAAGCGCACCCGGGCCTGGTCAAGGACGTGCACGCGGCGTTCCTGCACAGCCGGGACGAGGCGCTGGCCCACGTCGAGGAGGTGGCCGAGCAGGCCGCCCGTTGGGAGGCCTTCGATGCCGCCACGCTGGCGCACTACTTCCGGACGCTGGACTTCTCACTCGGCGAGCGCCAGCTGGCCGGGCTGCTGGAATTCGCCCGCCGGGCCGCCGCGGTCGGTGCGGTAGCCGCCGAGCCGGACGTGCGATTCGCCGACGTCTGACCGAGCCAGTAGCCGGCCACGCATGGTCGGCTCGACACCGAGCTGGACGGGCGACCGCGCCGGCGATGACGTTTAAGGAGAGTGACGGGGTTCCGTCTGGGGGGCGATGAAACCCCGCCACCCTCCGGGGGGACCGTGGCCAGACGGGACTAGCCAATTCTCGATCCCCGGTATGCGCGCTTTCGGCGAACGGCGCGCTACAAGCTAGTCCCAGCCGAAGACGCCGTTCGGGGTACCGGACTGAGCGCCGGGCGAGGTAGCGGCCACCTGGTGTCGTGCCGGCTCCTGGGTCGCGGGCCCGACAACCGCCAGCGCGCCGACGGCAAGGGCGCCGACGGCCGCCGCGCAGGCGATCCGGTTGCACGAACGAACGAGACTGGTCAGCACAGTTGAACTCCCGGTTTGCCGATTGCGTTGTGGTGTCAGGGGAATCACATCGGTTGGCGGCCGTTTCAACCATCCGGATTCAGGGCAGCAACCGGACAACCAGATAGCAGGAAGTTGACGCACCGGCCAGGGCCGCCGGTCCGGGTCACAGCCAGCCGCGCCTGGCCGCCTCGACGCCGGCCTCGAACCGGCTGTTAGCACCGAGCTCAGCCATCAGACGGGAGATGGTCCGGCGCAGGTGGCGGACCGACACGCCGACCTCGCGGGCCGACGTCTCGTCCGTGCACCCGGACGCTAGCAGCTCAAGAATCCGCTTGTCCTGCGGGGAAATCTCGATCGTTGGGGTTTCGTCGGCGCCTTCGGACTGCCACGGTAGCTCGCTGGCGTCCTGCCAGGCTCGGTGGAACAGGTCCAGGAAGCCGGACAGCAGCCCCGGGTGGCGGACCACCAGCGCCCCGCGCCGGCTGTTGGTCGGATCGACCGGCACCACGGCGACCTTGCAATCCATGATGATCATCCGATCGATCCGCTGATCGGTCACCCGGACCTTCGCCCCGCCCATCACCAGCTCGCGCAGGTACGCCCGGTTGAGCTCGTCATCGAGCACCGATGCCTCGTGGATCAGGCGCATCTCGACACCCCGTCGGATGCCACGCTGGTCCAGCGGCCGGCTGGCCTCCAGCGACTCCCGGCTCTGCGGACCACCCGGTTGGATGGCATAGACCGAGGTCCGGGTGAAGAAGGACAGCTCCTCCAGCCGTTCCCGGATCGCGTGCACGTCCTCGACCCGCTCGACCCCGTTGTCGTCCGGTTCGCGCTCGGCGGTGGCGCTGAAGATGAGGTCGAGCTCGCTGATCACCGAGCGGGTTTCCGAGGCGCGCCGGTAGCGGCGCAGCAGGTCGTCCTCGCAGCGTTCGATCAGCTGGCCGAGTGCCGCTGCAGGCTTCGGCACCACCAGGCCGGTGGCAGCTGCCGGATCGCGCTTGAGCACCCCCAGCTCGACCAGCTGGTCGCAACCGGCCTGTACCTGCTCCAGCGGCTGGCCGAGCTCGCTGGCGAGATCCTCGGCTCGGTAGGTGGGCTGGCCAGCTGTCGCCGAGCCGGTCGCGGCCGGGTCAGCGGTGCGCGTCTCGCGTGCGGAATTGGCCAGCAGCGCGCGGTACAACCGCTCCAGGTCGGCAGTGATGCCGAGGTCGCTCAGTGCCATAGCCAAACCTGGCTGTTTGCTGACCTTCGGTGGCAGCAGCCTGCCATCCAGAACCCTGTGGTGATTACGGAGCGTGGCCCACGATGAAGCGTGTTCACCGACGAGGAGGGACCGATCGGCGTGACCGCCTTGAGTGTGCGAGTGTCTAGGACCCATCCTGCGGCGAACCCCGCGGCGCTGGTCGCGGCGTGGCTGCTGGACGTGCTGCGCGGCGCCGGCCGGGTGGAGTTGTCGAGTTCGAATTCCGAGCACATCCTGCTCGCGGTGCTGCCCCGGGAGGCCCGGGTGCCGGTTCGGCTGATCGCCGATCGGGCGCTGACCGAGGCGCGTTTCGCGGGCTGGGAACTCGACTGCGAGTAGTCGGAGGTTCCCCTTGCCGTAGCTGCTGTCATCGGCCGCATCCCCTCGGTGAGCCACGCCGCCAAGCGGCTTACCGTCCGAACACCAAACTAACACTCTTAACGGAAACAAAACACAGGATTAGGACGATGAGTTCGGTGTGCGGCGGAGCCGGAACGGATTCAGGTGGTGGTAGCCGCGTACCGATGCCGGCCGGATTCGGTGCGTCCGGTATCGCTGATCCCCGGTAAGCGCCTCGGCAAGCTGCTGGTCCACCAGCACGGTATCAACCCTGGCCAGGCCGGTGAGCCGGCTGGCGATGTTGACCACCGGGCCGTAGACGTCACCGAATCGGGACAGCACCTCGCCGAATGCCAGCCCGGCTCGAACCGGCGGTAGCAGCGGGCTGGCGGCGGCGCGTTCCTGCAGGCCCAGCCCGATCTCGGCTGCCGCCGACGCGCTGCCGGCCACGAACAGCACCTCGTCCCCGATCGTCTTGACCACCCGGCCGCGCTGCTCGGCAATCAGGTCGGCGGCCAGGCTC
>JBDSAN010000482.1:0-5805 GCA_039922115.1 Jatrophihabitantaceae bacterium | reverse complement strand
GTGCTCAGCAACCTCACCCCCGCCGAAGTTGCGACCCTGAACTCCGTCAAGTCCCGCATCGACGACATCGATGAGGTCACCGCGCACAGCGCGATCAGCGGCGGCGACACGGGTATCGGCATCTACTAGTCAGACCGACACAGTTCAGCTGTACCCAGCCGAGGCCCGGACCGGAGAGCTTCCGGTCCGGGCCCCGCTTCTGAAAGGCACCCGTCATGCACATCGCCGACATGCTGGTCCGCCGCCCAGTTCCCACCGCGGGGTTATTTCTCTCCCTGACCAGGCGCTGCCCGCTGACCTGTGCCCACTGCTCGACGAACTCGATGATGTCCAGCGAGGAACACGACGAGGAAATCTTTCGCCGGTTCGTCGACACCTTTACCGAGGCTGACCACCCGGAGATGGTCTGGTTGACCGGCGGCGAACCGCTGCTACGCCCGCAACTGGTCCTCGACCTGGTCAACGCCTGCCACCGGGTCGGCAGCAAGGTCGCCATCATCACCGGCCTCTACTACGCCCGCGCCGACGGCCACATCCCCAAGGCCCTGATACCAGCACTGCGGGCCGTCGACCACGTGATCGTCAGCCAGGACATCTACCACGAGGTGCAGATCCCTCGGGCACATGCCTTCGCCACCGTGCAAACGCTGCTCGATTTCGGCCAGGACGTCAGCTTCCAGGTCGTCGGGCAGAACAACAGCGACCCATATCTGGCCGATGTCACCAGCGACATCCGGACCACCTTCGCCGATCGGGTGCCAGCGCTGGTGGCCAACCTGGCCCCGATGGGTCGAGGCCAGAGCCTGCTGGCCGCGGCCCGGATGCGGCCGGTGACAAGCTCACCGAACGATGCCCACCGCGACGCCGCGCCGTGCACGATGGCAGCCTGGCCAGTCGTCGGCTACGACGGGGCGATCTCGGCCTGCTGCCAGCAGCGGGTGATCGACGGGCCGATACCGGATCACCTGAACCTCGGCAACGCCCTGACCACTGGTTGGCCGGAAGTCTCGCGCCAACTGCGACAGCGAAGCACGCTGCGCGCGATCCGGATTATCGGCCCGGAAAAGCTTGTCCAGGACGCTGGCCTGCCGCTGTCGGACTGCGGGTTCTGCACCACCTGCATCCACGACGGCTCGCGCCCCGAGGTGAGCGCGCAGGCCGAGGCGATGGTGGCCAGCTCCGGCTTCGCAGCCGTCGAAACCGAAGTCGTCCGGCTTCAGGTGGATGCCGGCCCGGAGTATTTCGCGCGCCGGTACGGAGTCCCCAGCTATGCCTCGATGATGACCCTCGGACTGCCGGTCGCGGCAGTGACCGGATGACCGGCGCACCCCGCCGGATGCGGGTGGATGAGGTGATGCGGGAACGGTTCACCCCGGGCGTTGCCGTGCTGCTGTTCCTGACCGATCGCTGCCCGGTCGGCTGCGCGCACTGCTCCGTCGACTCCCGGCGCGACTCCCCGACCATCACCGACTACGACAAGTTCGCCCAGCTTGTCGAGGGAATCTGCGCCGACCCGGCCTCTCAGCTGGTCGGCATCTCTGGCGGTGAGCCGTTCGTCGAGCGGCGCGGGCTGACCATAGCGATGCACCGGCTGGCCGAGGCCGGCAAGGACATCGTGCTCTACACCAGCGGCGTCTGGGCCCGCGCCGGCGAGCAGCCGGCCTGGATCCGCGAACTGCTACCGCTGGCCAGCTGCGTGATGCTCTCGACCGACGGGTTTCATCAGAAAACCATGGATGAAACTCGCTTCGTAGCAGCCGCGCGGGCGATCGCGGACGCTGGCGTGCCGGTGATCGTGCAGGTGCTGGACACGCCGGATCAGGTCGAGGAAGCAGAGCGATTGTTGACCACCGCCTTTGGCAGCGGTTGGCCCGAGCAAGCCGACCTCAGCCTGATCACGCCATTGCCGTACGGCCGAGGTGCTGACCTGTTCGCCCGGCCACCGGCCCAGCCTGGCCGCACGGTCGGCGCCTGCAAGTTGCTCAGCGCGCCGGTGGTTCGCTACGACGGTCGGATCAGCGCCTGCTGCAACGAGCCGGTAATCATGGGACGTGGCCCCGAGCGACTCCGCGAGACGGCAGCCGATGCCGAGCAAACCCGGGCGGTGCTGGACTCGATCCGATCCGACGCGCTGCTCGGCGCGATAGCCACCGTGGGCGCCGGCGCGGTGACCGCGCACCCGGATTTCGAGGCGCTGGCCGACACCGAGGTACACGGCTTGTGCGATCTGTGCTGGCGATTGCAGGACGCGAGCAAGGATCGGCTTGGTTCCCGGGATGATCTGCTGCTGACCTTGATGCCGATGGTGACCGGGGCGAGTGCCCGATGAGCGGCGCGCTGGTTGCTCGAGACGTCCGCGAGGTGGTCAGCCTGCTGGTGCCGACCATGTTCGATCGCGGACGCCAGTTCTGGAACCATCCGGACCTGGCGGTGCTCTACCCGCGTTACCTGGTCACCACCCATGGGGTGATCCGGGCCAGCGTGCCGCTGATGCACGAGGCCGCTGAGCAGCTGGATCGGCATTGGCGACACGATCCGGCCACCGAGCAGGTGCTGGCCTACCTGCACAAGCACATCCCGGAAGAGACCGGTCACGACGACTGGATCATTGAGGACCTGGCCAGGATCGGCATACCGGCAAGCGCGATTGTCGATCATCCGCCGTCGAGCACGGTGATGCAGCTGGTTGGTAGCCAGTATTACCTGATCAAGCATGTGCATCCGGCCGCGCTGCTCGGCTACATCTCCGCACTCGAGGGCTATCCCCCGTCGATCGAACTGTCAAAGCTGGCCGCGGCCCGTACCGGTTACCCGATCGAGACGTTCCGGACGCTGCGCAAGCACGCCCACCTCGACCCGCATCACCGCGATGACCTGGACGCGGTGCTGGACGCGACCCCGTTCAGCCAGCCACTGGCCGCCGCGATCCGGGCGAACGCGCTGGAGGCAGTCGCCGGCTTGATCCGGATCGTCGATGAGATCCTGCAGGGTGATCGCCGTACCGTGTTGATGACCGAGCAGCCGCAACCAGCTGAAACGGCAGCCAGGTGAGCGAGCCGGCCGCCAAGCCAGCACCGGTGAGCCGAGGCACGGCCTGGCGGCATCCGGTGATGCGCGCGATCCTGACCTCGCAGATCATCTCCGCGCTCGGCTCGCAACTCAGCTTCCTGGCACTGCCCTGGTTCGTGCTCTCTACCACCGGGTCGGCGGCCCGAATGGGCTTGGTCTTTGCGGTGGAATTGCTGCCGATAGCGCTGTTCGGCATCCCGTCCGGCCTGCTCGTCCAGCGGCTCGGACTTCGCCGCACCGTGATCCTGGGCGACGCCGCGCGCGGGCCGCTGATCGGTTTGGTGCCGGCGTTGCACTTCGCCGGCGTGCTGAGCTTTCCCATGGTGCTGGTGCTGGTCTTTCTCAGTGGCCTGTGCACTGCACCGTACCTGTCGGCTCAGCGCCTGCTCATTCCGGAATCATTCGGTGATGACGCAGGATTGGTCACTGCCGGCAACGGCCTGCTGGAAGGCGCCGGCCGGCTGGCCTCACTCGCCGGGCCGGCCCTGTCCGGTGGGCTGATCGCGGCGATCGGTGCGGTGAACGTGCTGTGGCTCGACGCGGCCAGCTTCGCGGTCTCGTGCACGATCCTGACCGCGAAACTTCCCTTACCGAAAAGGTCGTTGGCTGGCTTAGCCGGCCAGAACCGGCGCGGTGTACTGGCCGGTACCCGCTTCGTGCTGGGCAATCCGGTACTACGCCAGGTCAGCGCCGCGTCCCTGCTGTTCGGTGCGTTCTTCCCGCTGTTGCTGGCAAGCCTGCCGGTACTCGCCCGAACCCGCTACGGCGGGCACGTCGCGGTGGCCGGCCTGCTCTACACCTGCTGGGGCGGCGGTGCCCTGCTCGGCGTGTTGCTGTTGAGCAAGGTCGCCAACCGGCTGCCACCGATCCCGATGGGCGCGGCTGCCGCGGTCTGCCTGGCGCTGCCGCTGTGGCTGCTTGCCTTCCCGCTGCCCGCGTGGGGTCTCAGCGCGGTACTGCTCGTGTCAGGTGTCTTCACGCCGATGCTGAATGCCCCGCTGATCACGTTGATCATGCTGCGGACGCCGGAGGAACTGCGCGCCCAGGTGATCGCCTTTGTGATGACGGCGAACCTGCTGGTCGGGCCGGTCGGTTACGCGGTGACCGGCCCGTTGCTGGGCTGGACCAGTGTCCGGACGGTGTTCCTGATCATGGCGGCTGGGGTATCAGCCGCGGCCGGCGTGCTGTGCCTGCTGCTGCGCGTTCAGCTGGACCCGGCCAGCCCGGCCGAGGCCACGGCCACTGTTCGACCGAGCGCGGAGCCGATCGCCCAACCAACGGCAAGCTGATCGAGCGGGCATCTCCGGTTATCGGGTCGAGGACCGCATCACCGCGCGCCTGCTGTGCCAGGACATCACCGAGCGGGCTGAGGCAGCCGACAGCACCGAGTAACGACTTGCGAACGAGCCGATGGACAGCAAGGACCCGGCCGAGCCGATGGATCCGATCGAGAGCACTGAGCCAACCGAACCGATCGACAGGATCGAACCGGTCGAGCAGATCGACAGCAACGAATTCTGCGATCGGTAGGACCATTTCGAGTCCGAACGATCCAATGCGCGATCGAGCAGGTCCGTCCAGCAGGTCATGATCGCACTCTTGCAGTCACTGACAAACCGCGCAATGGCCAGTCCGGCTCGGACGATGTGCAAGTCGAACAGGTTCAGACAGACCTGCCGCACCCCGTTGACCGCACTGCCCTATCTCGACAATTATGAGCGGGTGCGGCGCGCTTGCCAGGTGGCGCCACATGCAGTGGTCTTTGCGTCGGTTTCAACACGGGGGCGGTTACAGCTCGCGCTGTTGGGCGATCATCCTGGTTCGGCGCCATTCGTCCTGAGTCATTCGACCAACAAGTCACACGATCAACAAGCAAGCCCCGTCCGCTCATGTCGTTGCGATGGTGACGGCGTACCTACCGCAGTCAATCAGTTTTCGCTGACGACGCGGCAGGCGCTGCACGCACCCCTGAGCCGGACGACAGCGAAGGAGCAGACGTGACGATCAACGAGGAACGAGCGGTCACCATTCCCGCTATGGGTAAACCAGGCCGGTCGGCGACCGATGCGGACCTGATCAACTCGGCCCGGCTGGCAATCCACGGCGGCGTCCCGGTCCGCAGCACCCCTTGGCCGACCTATGACAAGGGCGCGGTGTTCGTCCAGCCAGAGGACGAGGCCGCCGCGCTGCGGGCGATCCGCAGTCACCTGTACTTCCGCTACGACTACCGTCCGTACTCAGAAACCGAGTGCGGGCAGTTCGAGCAGGAACTGTGCGAGTACTTCGGCAGCAAGCACGCCCTGTCGGTCGCCAGTGGCACCGCCGCACTCGCCCTGGCGATCATGGCGGCCGGCATCCCGGCCGGCTCGCTGATCGCCTGTCCCGGCTTCACCTTCGTGGCCACCCCCAGCGCGATCGTGCTGGCCGGCTGCCGGCCGTACCTGGTCGAGGTCGATGAGAACCTGCACATGGATCTGGCCGATCTGCGACACCGCTGGAATCCCGAGATCAAGGCGATCATGGTCGTGCACATGCGCGGCTTCGCCAGCGATCTGGACGCCCTCACCGATTTCGCGGCCGAGATGGGCGTTCCGCTGTTCGAGGACGCGGTGCCGGCGCTCGGCGCCGAACTCAACGGCCGCAAGCTTGGCACCTTCGGCTTGGCCGGTGGCTTCAGCACCCAGTCGGACAAGTCGCTGAACTCCGGCGAGGGCGGCTTTCTGGTGACCGATGACA
>JBDSAN010000481.1:0-12323 GCA_039922115.1 Jatrophihabitantaceae bacterium | reverse complement strand
CTCCCGTCAGGTCGGTCACGGCGGTCCGGATCGGCTGGACGCTGGCAGTCGTGACCACCGCCCCGGTCGTGCTGATCGCTGGCTGGACGGTTGCCGCGGCCCGGCAACCCGGCCGGTTCAGCGCGGTGCGCCAGACCATCAGCGCGCTGGCTGCTCGGGGTGCCGCCGATCGCTGGATCATGACGTCCTGCCTGGCCGTGCTGGGTGCCTGCTACCTGCTCACGGCGGCCGGTTTGGCCCCGGCCCGGCCGGCTGGTCGGGTGCTGCTGGCGGTCGGCGGCCTGGCGACCAGCCTGGTGGCCGCCTTCCCGCAGCCGGCGCACGGTGGCTCGCTGCCGCACGCGATCTTCGCGGCGATCGGCTTCGGCTGCCTGGCCAGCTGGCCCGTGCTGGCCTCGACGGCGGCTGCCGGCTGGGCACTGCGACCGGCCACCGGCCGGCTGGTCAGCGCGGTACTGCTGATGCTGCTGGTGCTGTTCGCGGCCACCCTCAACTCCGCGGTGGTCGGCCTGACCGAGCGACTGCTGGCCGCTGCCGAGGCGCTCTGGCTGCCGGTGGTGGTGGCGGTGTCCGGCAGGTTCGGCACCGCCTCCGATTGCCCGGCCGGCGCCGGCTGTGATAGACCAGCTGTCTGATGGCGAATCAGTCACGGCCTGAGCGGCACAGCCGGGGGAGCGCGATGACGCCCGAGCGCAAGCGCGTGCTGATCGTGATCGCCGTGCTGGTGGTGGGCAGCTGGTTGGTGAGCACGACCAGCTCGTCGAAGCATCCACCGGCAAACGCGGCCGCCACGACCAGCAGCCAAGCCCCGACGACGGCGACCGGGTCGAGCAGCGAGCTTGATGCCGCGCATCATTACTGCCTTCAGCAGGTGCTGGCCGATCAGCCCGAGCAGGCACCGCAACCGCCGCTGCGCTGTTTCGACAGTGCCGCCGCGGCGGCCGCGATCGCCACCGCCAGCTCGCATCGGCTGCTCGGCATCGACTTCCGGGACACCCACAACCGTGGCGACCGGCTGTACTGGTACGCCACCAGCAGCTGCGCCGGCCACCGGTTCCGGGCGCCGGTGCCGGCCGGCTGGGCCGACCGGATCTCCTCCGCGCTGCCCGCCGCCAGCCCCAGCCCGGACCGGTGCGGGCACTGGCTGCACTACGACAAGCCAGCTGGCGCCGGCCCGAGCGTTGATTGCGGTTTCCGGTCCACCCGGGCCGAGCAGCCGCCCTGCCACAACCTCGACCTGCCCGGCGGCGGCTCGCTCAACGATCGGACCTCGGCCGAGGAATGGCACTGACATCGGCCGGTGTACTTCGGCAGCATTCGCCGAAGCGACTGGCAGGTCACGCCAGTTGACTCGGGTCATGGCAGGAACGGCAGGCGCACCGAAACAGCTGGCACCGAGGCAGATCCGGATCGGCATCGACACCGGTGGCACCTTCACCGATGTGGTCGCCTTCGACGAGGACTCCGGCGAGCTGGTCACCACCAAGACCGCCTCCACCCCGAGCGATCCGGCCGAGGGCTTCATGACCGCGATCGACAAGGTGCTGGCGCTGCTCGGCATCGACCGGTCCGAGGCCGGGGCCAGCATCGGCGCGGTCAGCCATGGCACCACGGTCGCGACCAACCAGCTGCTGGAGGGCAAGGTTGGCCGGCTCGGTTTCATCACCACCGAGGGTTATGAGTTCATCCTGGAAATTGCTCGCCAATCCGTCCCGGACGGCTATGGCAACAGCTACTTCTGGGTCAAGCCCGACCGGATCGTGCCGGCCCACCTGGTGAAGGTGGTCGGTGGCCGGCTGGACTACACCGGTGCCGAGGTCCGCCGGTTCGACGAGGCCGGCGCGGTCGAGCTGGCTCGCTGGTTTCGTGACCATCAGGTCGACACCATCGGCGTCTGCCTGCTGCATTCCTACGCCAACCCCGCCCACGAGCTGCGGATGCGCGAGATCCTGGCGGCCGAGCACCCGGCGGCGGTGGTGTCCATCTCGGCCGAGGTGCTGCGCGAGTACCGGGAGTACGAGCGCTCGATCACCACCCTGGTCGACGCGGCGGTCAAGCCGAAGGTGGCCAGCTACGTGGCCTCGATCAAGCACCGGCTGGCCGGACTTGCCGGCGATGCAAGTCCGAACGGTGGTCGGCCGATCCCGTTCTACATCATGAAATCCAACGGTGGCGTGCTGTCGGCCGACGAGGTGGTGCACCAGCCGATCAGCACGGTGCTGTCCGGTCCCGCTGCCGGCGCGCTCGGCGCGGCCCTGATCGCCCGGCAGGCCGGCTTCGACCGGGTGCTGACCTGCGACGGTGGCGGCACCTCCACCGACGTGTCGGTGGTGCTGGCCGGCGAGCCGACCCTGACCACCGAGGGCACGATCGGCGGTTACCCGTCCAAGATCCCGATGATCGACGTGGTCACGGTGGGCGCCGGCGGCGGCTCGATAGCCTGGCTGTCGGCCGAAGGCGCACTCAAGGTGGGGCCCAGGTCGGCTGGCGCTGACCCCGGCCCGCTGTGTTACGGCAGGGGTGGCACCGAAGTGACCGTTACCGACGCGCACCTGGTGCTGGGTCGGATTCCGCCACACCTGCTCGGCGGTGAGATCGGCCTGGACCGGGCCGCGGCGGAGCGGGGACTGGCTGGGCTGGCCGCCAAATTGAACCTGAGCCTGCCGGCCTGCGCGGCCGGCATCCTGGAGATCTCAGCCTGGAATCAGGCAAACGCGCTGCGCCAGGTCACCGTCAAGCGCGGCCTGGACGTGCGCGAGTTCACCCTGACCACCTTCGGCGGATCCGGCTCGCTGCTGCTCTGCCGGCTGGTCGACATCCTCGGCCTGCCGGCTGTGTTGGTGCCACCGAATCCGGGCAACGTGTCGGCCTTCGGCCTGCTTACCGTCGATGTCCGCAACGACTACGTCCAGACCGCAGTGAGCAAGCACCAGGACCTCGACCCGACCGGGTTGACCGGGACCTTCGCCGAACTCACCGGTCGCGCCGAACAGGCTTTGCTGCGCGAGGGATTCGCCGCCGAACAGCACCGGTTCAGCCGGACCGCTGACCTGCGCTACTTCGGCCAGGCCTTCGAGGTCCGGGTGCCGGTCGCCGATGGCCCGCTGCAACCGAGCACGCTCGATGCGGTGGCCACCGCCTTCCATGACGCGCACGCTGGGCTGTACGGCTATGACTTCCGGACCGATCCCAGCCAGCAGGTCGAGTGGGTCAACCTGCGGGTGACCGGCATCGGGCCGATCCGCCGGCCGGCGCTGGCCGTCCGGCCGGCCGGTGACGGGTCGGCGGCCCGGGCTGTCACGGGGACCCGGCAGGTGTGCTTCGACGAGTTCGGCTATCAGGAGACACCCTTGTATCGACGAGCAGAACTCCAACCGGGCGATGTCGTGACCGGCCCGGCGGTGATCGAGGAATTCGGCTCGACGGTGCCGATCCATCCAGGATTCACCAGCGACGTCGACCAGTACGGCAACCTGCTGGTCCGGCGGCTGGCCGGACGAGCGGTGGTAGCCGGATGAGCAGGTCAGGACGGGACGATGCGCTGACCGCCGACCGCGGCAGCGCGGTGGATCCGATCGTGCTCGAGATCGTGCAGGGCAGCCTGGCCGCGGTCGAGGCCGAGGTCGAGACCGCGATCGCGCGCACCTCGCGCTCGCCGATGATCCGGGACGCGCACGACTTCCGGGCCGGCATCCACGATCGGTTGCTGCGCAAGCTGACCGGCCGCAGCTACTCGGCCCTGGTGCATCCGATCGCGCGCGACTTTCCGCTGGCCGAGATGGTGCCTGGCGACGTGTTCTTCCACAACGATGTCTATCGCTCCGAGGGCGGCATCGGACACCTGCCGGACCTGTGCGTGACCGTTCCGGTCTTTGCTACAAGTGAAAGCGGTGCTGGCGAGCAGCGGGTGGTGGCCTTCGTCCAGGCCTTCGGCCATCACGACGATATCGGCGGCGCGGTGCCCGGCTCGATGCCCAGCCATGCCACCAGCGTGTTCGAAGAGGGCCTGATGGTGCCGCCGATCAAGCTGTGGGACGCCGGGGTGCCCAACCGGGCCGCGCTCACCATCATGACCCGCAACTCGCGGATGCCGGAGTCGCTGGCAGCCGACCTCGATGCCGAATGCGCAGCCTGCCTGATGGGCTCCCGCCGGCTCACCGAATTGTTCGAGCGGTACGGGGTAAACACCATCGAGGCCTGCTTCGACCAGATCGTCGACCGCACCACCGAGACCTACCGGCGCGAGATCCTGACCAAGATCCCGGTCGGTAGCTGGACCTGGGAGGACTACGCCGAGCACGATGGGGTGGACGAGCCAAAGCTGCACACCCAGCGGATCACGCTCACCCGGACCGATGCCCAGGACCTCGATGGCGAAAGGCTGATCCTGGACTTCAACGGCACCGCCCCGCAGGCCAAGGGGCCGATCAACCACTGCGCGGACTACGCCGATGGCAACTTCCTGAAGAAGTGGCTGGCCCCCATCCTGCGCAACCTGGCCGACACCCCCGAGCGGATGGCCGAACTGGACGTCAACGAGGGGGTGGTGCCACTGATCGAGATGCGCTTTCCGCCACCGGGCACCCTGCTCACACCGGTCTTCCCGGCGCCCACCAACGCCCGCACGTTCGTGATCCTGCGATTGCTCGGGGTGCTGGCCGGCGTGCTGGCCAAGGCGGTGGACGGGCGGATGCCGGCCGATCAAGAAACCATCCGCTATACCGGGGTATACGGCAACGACCGGGACGGCAATCCCTACCTGATGCGCGAGGTGCTGGGCGGCGGTTCGGGCGGGCGTTACTACGCCGACGGCGAGGACACCATCCACGTTGTGCCGGACTCGCGCAACCTACCCACCGAGTTCACCGAAGCCCGATTCCCTTTCCTGGTCGAGCGATTGGGCTTGGCGATCGACTCCGGCGGGCCGGGCAAGTTCCGGGGCGGGCTGGGTTATGACAAGCAACTCCGGATGCTGGCCGATGCGCATTTCATGTCCATCGCGGACCGATCGATCCTGTCCTGCTGGGGCGTCAACGGCGGCAAGGCCGGCCGGCCGTTCTCGGTGGTGATCGATCCGGGTGGCCCGAACGAGCGCGAGGTGGACGCCCTCGCCGATGCCGAGCCGGTCCGAGCCGGCGAGATCATCCGGATCCGGACCACCGGCGGTGGCGGTTGGGGTGACCCGCTCGAGCGCGAGCCGGCGGCGGTGCTGCGCGATGTGCAGTGGGCGAAGGTGTCGGCCGAGGCAGCGCTCGCCGACTACGGGGTGGTGCTGAGCAACGATCAGGCCAGCGTGGACGAGGCGGCGACAGCGGCTCGCCGGGCCGACCTGCGGGCCGCACGCGCCGACGACCAGCCGTTCTTCGACCGGGGGCCTGGTTACCAGCGGCTGTCCGGCGGGCAGCTGTCCTCGGTCTATGACCACCTGGCGGCCACTGTGGACGATGCCCGGCGCGACCAGGCCCCACTAGGCTGATCGGGTGACTAGCTTGCGACTGCGGACCGTTGACGCCTTCACCGATCGCCCGTTCACCGGCAACCCGGCCGGCGTGCTGCGGCTGGATCAGCTGGACTCGCTCACCGAGCAGCCGCCGGACAGCTGGCTGGCCGCGCTGGCTGCCGAGGTCAACCTGTCCGAGACCGCGTTCGTCCTGCCGGCCGAGGCCGGCACCGAGGCCGACTTCGGCCTGCGCTGGTTCAGCCCGACCGTCGAGGTGGACCTGTGCGGGCACGGCACCCTGGCCACCGCGCATTGCCTGTTCGCCGACGGCGTGGCCGGGCCGATCCGGTTCAGCACCCGCAGCGGCATCCTGACCGTCCAGGCGCTGGCCGATGGCTCGCTGGCGATGGACTTTCCGGCTCAGCCGCCGAGTGAGATCAGCCCGCCGGACGGCCTGCTCGAAGCGATCGGGGCGCCCGCTCGCTGGGTCGGTTGGGGTGGTACCGACTACCTGGTCGAGGTCGCTGACGCCGCCACCGTGCGCGCGCTGGCGCCGGACCTGGTGAGGATCGCGGCGCTGCCGGCACGGGGCGTGATGGTGACGGCCGGCTCGGACGAGCCCGGCGCGGACTTCGTATCCCGGTTCTTCGGCCCGGCGGTCGGGGTGGCCGAGGATCCGGTCACCGGCAGCGCGCACACGGTGCTCGGCCCGTACTGGGGCCAGCGGCTGGGCAAGGACGAGCTGGTCGGCCGGCAGCTGTCCCGGCGCGGTGGCACGGTCAGCGTCCGGCTGCTCGGCGACCGGGTGTTGCTGTCCGGCTGGGCGGTCATCGTCAGCGACGGCCAGCTGTCCGCGCTGGCCGCTGACTTCGCAGCGGGGAGCTAGCCGGGTGACCAGCCAGCCGATGGGCAGCCCGCCGGTCGGTGGCCCGCTGGCCGACATCGTGGTGCTGGACCTGTCGCGGGCGCTGGCCGGCCCGCACGCGGCGATGATGCTGGCCGACCAGGGCGCTCGGGTGATCAAGGTCGAGGCCCCCGAGCATGGCGATGACACCCGTGGTTGGGGTCCGCCGTTCGTCCAGCCTGAGCTTGGCGCGCGCGAATCGACGTACTTCCTGTCCTGCAACCACAACAAGGAATCCATCGCGCTGGACCTGAAGAGTCCGGACGGGTTAGCCACCCTAACCCGGCTGATCGGCCGGGTGGACGTGCTGGTCGAGAACTTCCGCACCGGCGTGCTGGACCGGCTCGGCTTCGACGTGGCCCGGTTGCACGAGCTGAACCCGAGGCTGGTGATCCTGTCGATCACCGGCTTCGGCCACGATGGGCCCGAGGGCGGCCGGGCCGGTTACGACCAGATCGCGCAGGGCGAGGGCGGGCTGATGTCGCTGACCGGCAACCGCCCGGACGAGCCCACCAAGCTCGGCGCCCCGATCGCTGACCTGCTGGCCGGTATGAACGGGGCATTCGGGGTGGTAGCGGCGCTGCACGCGCGCGAGCGCACCGGCCGTGGGACGGTGGTCCGCACCTCGCTGCTGGCCAGCGTGGTTGGCGCGCATGCCTTTCAGGGCACCCGCTACACCGTTGCCGGCGAGGTGCCCGGGGTAGCCGGTGCGCACCATCCGTCGATCTGCCCGTACGGGCTGTTTCATGCTGCCGATGGCATGGTGCAGATCGCGGTCGGCAGTGATCGGCTCTGGCTGGCGCTGGTCGCCGAGTTCGGAATCGGCCGGCCGGGCTGGTTACGCAACGCCGACCGGGTTGCTGACCGGGACGCGGTGATCGCGGCGGTCAACGACGCCTTCGCTGGCTACCGGCGTGCCGAGCTGATGCCGCTGCTGGACCGGATCGGCATTCCGGCCGGCCAGGTTCGTTCGCTCGACGAGGTGTATCGGTGGGATCAGACCCGCTCACAGGGGCTGCTGATCTCGGTCGAGCACAGCACGCTCGGCACCATCGAACTGCCCGGCCCGCCGATCCGCTACGACGAGGGCGGCCGCACCAGCCACCAGCCGCCGCCCACGCTCGATGAGCACGGCCCGGCGATCCGCAGCTGGCTGGACGAGCTCGATCAGGCGACGTAGCTACCGGTAACGGTTCGTTCAGCGCTGGCTTCGGCGGCCACCGCGACCGGCTGAGCGGTCCGGTTGCGGAAGGCCCGGCGCTGGTCGGCCTGCCCGCTGTCGGCTACCGAGTCCAGCGGCGGGGCAAGGCAGACCCGGTTGCGGCCGTTGGTCTTTGCCTTGTACAGCGCGATGTCGGCGGCATCGATGATGTCGTCCAGGGTCGGTGCGGACGCCGCGCGGTTCGGATCGGCCACCGCCGCGCCGACCGCGATCCCGACCGATGCGGTTACCTCCAGCAGGTCCTCCGGCGGCGCGCCGCCGATCCGCTGGCGTAGCCGCTCGCCGATCGCCAGCGCGGCCTGACCGCTGACCCCGGGCAGCAGCGCGATGAACTCCTCGCCACCGTAGCGTCCAACCGCGTCGTAGCCGCGAAGTTCGCGAACCAGGATCTCGGCGACCGATTTCAGCACCACATCGCCGGCTAGGTGGCCGTGGGTGTCGTTGACGTTCTTGAAATGATCGAGGTCGATCAAGAGCACCGCGCTCGACGTTCCGGCGCTATCGGCCTGGGCGAGTTGTTGGCGGGCCATCAATTGCCAACCACGGAAATTGAGCACGCCGGTCTTGGCGTCGGTGTTCGCGCTGTGCTGCAGGTCGGTCACCAGCGAGGCCCGGTGCAGGCTGGCAACCAGCACCAGGATCAGCGGGGACAGCCAGGCGGCGTGCAGGACGATCACCGCCGAGAACGCACCGAACAGCAGGGTGGAGTTCTCATAGGCCACGTGATGGCGCTGCGGTAGCAGCGTCCGCCAGTTCGTCGGCCGGTTCACCAGGTACAGGCAGACCAGCAGCAGCGCCAGGTTGCAGGCGGTGTAGGTCAGGATTGTCAGTAGCACGACGATCGCCTCGAGCGGGCCGACCGAGCGCAGTTGACCGCCCATTGCCTGGTAGGCCCCGCCGGCCGCGAAGGTCGCCAGCACGGTGGCCGCCGCCATGAAGATCGTCCGGTACAGGTAGGCAGTTCGCCACGGCCGCGATCGCAGGTAGGTGTGCAGGTAGACGAACAGGGTGAGCAGGGCGGCTAGCTGTACCGGCAGCACCAGCACCCCGGCGAAGCAGATCACCGAGTTCTGGTTCGAGGTCACCCCGTCGGCGGCCAGGTACCGGTTGAGCCGCTCGATCCGGTCACATGCCTCGCCGTAGATGACGGCCATCGCCAGCAACAGTCCGGCGCGGATCCAGGCGGAGTGGTCGAACCTGGCATCGATCGAAAACGCTGCCAGCACGGCGGTCAGGGCCCCCGCCTCGATGGCGAGCAGGTAGCCGACTGCGCCTGATCCGACCTGCCACAGCGACCAACCGCGCAACCACTTCCAGATGGTGTCGTTCACTTCGGATCGTCACCATACGGGGACTGAACGGCCATCACTACTAATCTTTCTGTCTCGTAAGACTTGCGTGATAAAGCAGCGCGTGGGTTTAAAACAACCGTTATATCCCCACACCCGGTTGTTAAGTGGACGTTAACGCTGAGGCTACAGGAGGTGGCACCTTGAAGCACTACACTTGGCGTTAATCGTCAATCATTTTTTTCCCCCTCGATCCGTGCTCGATTCCCGTCCTAGCTGCGCGGGCCGGGCGGTCGCCTGCTCGATGAGCGCAGGAGTCGCTGGCCCGCGGCAGGATCTCCGCCAGCTGACAACGGTGGGTCCGGTATTGGGCGAGAATCGCCAATGCCCGGGCCGCCGGCTGCTTGACAGAGTGGACTCCTCAACCCTGTCGGCCGGAGGAATGTGACGTGCGCCTTGTCATCGCGCTCGGTGGCAACGCCATCACCGGCCCGGACGGCTCAGCTCGCCCGGCAGATCAGGTAGCGGCCGTCGAGCGGGCCGCTGAGCCGATCGCGCAACTGGTCCAAGCCGGTCACCAGGTCCTACTCACGCACGGCAACGGCCCGCAGGTTGGCAACCTGCTGGTCAAGAACGAGCTTGCAGCCGCGGTGGTCCCGCCGGTACCGCTGGACTGGTGCGGCGCGCAGACCCAGGCCACCATCGGCGTGCTGCTGCTGGACGCGCTGGACCGGGCGCTGGCCGAGCGTGATTGCCCGGTTCGAACCGCGGCGCTGGTCTCGCGTACCCGGGTCGACCCGACCGATCCCGGTTTCGCCCGTCCCACCAAGCCGATCGGGCGTTACCTGCCGGCCGCCGAGGCGGCGGTGATGATCGGTCACGGCCAGCACTGGCAAGATCGCGGCGATCGCGGCTGGCGGCGGGTGGTCGCCTCGCCCGTACCGCTGGATTGCTTGGACTCGCCGGCTGCGCTGACCCTGCTCGACGCCGGCTACCTGGTGGTCTGCTCCGGCGGCGGTGGCATCCCAGTGATCGAGACCAGCCCGCACCGGTTTCACGGCGTCGAAGCGGTGATCGACAAGGATCTGACCGCCGCGCTGCTGGCCGAGTCGGTGGCCGCCGACCTGCTGATCATCGCGACCGATGTCGAACAGGTGATGCTCGACTGGGACGGCCCACGCCCGCAACCGCTCGGCCGGATCCGGTTAGCCGAGCTGGCCAGGCTGTCCGAGGCCGGCGCGTTCGCCAGCGGCAGTATGGGCCCGAAGGTCGAGGCCGTCTGCCGGTTCGTCCGCAGGCGCGGCCGGCCCGCCGCGATCACCTCGCTGGACCGGATCGCCGAGGCGTTGGACGGCAGCTGCGGCACGTATGTTTTGCCCGAAGCCATATCGCCTGACCACCAGTACCCAGTCGAAGGAGAGTCCGTTGCCTGATCCGATCGAGGTCCGCAAGGTTCCGCTGCACAGCGTGTCCGATGCCAGTGAGTTCGCGGCGCTGATCGACACCGGCGTCATCGAGGCTGACCGGGTGCTTGCGGTGATCGGCAAGACCGAGGGTAACGGCGGGGTCAACGACTACACCAGGATCATCGCCGACCGGGCCTTCCGCAAGGTGCTGGTGGCCAAGGGCAACCGGTCGGTCGAGCAGGTCGCCCAGATTCCGATCGTCTGGTCGGGCGGCACCGACGGCATTATCAGCCCGCACGCCACCATCTTCGCCACCGCCGATCCGGCCTCCGTCCCGGCCACCGACGAACCTCGGCTGACCGTCGGCTTCGCAATGAGCGAGGTGTTGCTGCCCGAGGACATCGGCCGTACCGCGATGGTGGACAAGGTGGCCGCGGCAGTGCGCGAGGCGATGGAAAGCGCTGGCATCACCGACAGCGCTGACGTGCACTACGTCCAGACCAAGACCCCGCTGCTCACCATCGACACCATTACCGATGCCCGCCGGCGCGGTCACGACGTGTTCACCGAGGACACCCTGCACTCGATGGACGTCTCCAACGGCTGCACCGCGCTCGGTATCGCGGTTGCGCTCGGCGAGATCGAACGACCGGCCGACGCCGACATCATGCGCGACCGCTCGCTGTTTTCCTCGGTGGCCTCCTGCTCGTCCGGGGTCGAGCTGGACCGGGCCCAGGTGGTCGTGGTCGGCAATGCCCGCGGAATCGGCGGCAGCTACCGGATCGGGCACTCGGTGATGACCGACGCGCTGGACGCCGATGGCATCTGGTCAGCGATCCGCGACGCAGGCCTGGAGCTGCCGGATCGGCCGCACACCAGCGACTTGGACGGCAAGTTGGTTAACGTGTTCATCAAGTGCGAGGCCAGCCAGAACGGCGTCGTCCGGGGCCGGCGCAACGCGATGCTGGACGACTCGGACGTGCACTGGCACCGCCAGATCAAGGCGGCCGTCGGGGGAGTGGCAGCCTCGGTGACCGGCGACCCGGCGGTGTTCGTCTCGGTATCGGCCGCGCATCAGGGCCCGGACGGTGGCGGCCCGGTCGCCGCGATCATCGAGGCCGGCTAGCGGTTCGGCCGTCGGTGCCAGGCGGGCCGGTGGCCGAGCGTGACCGGTCTTATCGGCTGCTGAGGAGCATCGCCTAGGCTCAGAACCGATGAAGACCTTCGACCAGCTGTTCGCCGAGCTGACCCAGCGCCAGATCGATCGGCCGGCCGGCTCGGCCACCGTTGCCGCGCTGGCCGACGGGGTCCATGCCCAGGGCAAGAAGGTGGTCGAAGAGGCCGCCGAGGCCTGGATGGCCGCCGAGCACGAGTCGGCGGATCGAACCGCCGAGGAGATCAGCCAGCTGCTGTACCGGATCCAGGTACTGATGCTGGGCAAGGGGCTGACCCTCGATGACGTCTACCGATACCTGTAGGCACTACCGAAGCGAGCTGACGTGAGCGCTGCTGAACTGCTACGGGTCGCGGTACCCAACAAGGGCTCGCTTGCCGAGCCGGCCAGCTCGATGCTGCGCGAGGCCGGTTACCGGCAACGCACCGACGGCCGGGAACTGGTGCTGCAGGACCCGGACAACGGCACCGAGTTCTTCTTCCTGCGGCCACGCGACATCGCCATCTACGTCGGCTCCGGCCGGCTGGACGTCGGCATCACCGGTGAGGACCTGCTGCGTGATTCCGGTGCCCAGGCCGAGGTCGTCCTGCCGCTGGAATTTGCCCGCTCCACCTTCCGGTTCGCCGCGGTCAACGGCGCCAGCAAGACGCTGGCCGACCTGATCGACAGCCGGATCGCGACCTCGTACCCGGGCCTGCTGCGGCACTACCTGTCCGGCAACGGCGTCCAGGCCGAGGTGATCACCCTGGACGGTGCGGTCGAGACGGCGGTCCGGCTCGGGGTCGCCGATGCCATTGCTGACGTGGTAGAAACCGGCACCACGCTGCGAGCGGCCGGCCTGGAGACCTTCGGCGAGCCGCTGTTCGAATCCCAGGCCGCGCTGATCCG
>JBDSAN010000480.1:0-3800 GCA_039922115.1 Jatrophihabitantaceae bacterium | reverse complement strand
TCCGGCGCCCGTCCCCGACGAGTGGGCAGTTCGGACGTGGCCGGGTCGCGAGTGGGCAGTTCGGCTAGCGCCCGGGCACGAGTGGGTAGTTCGAGGTCGAATGGTCGATTGCAATTGGCCACTGGTGCAGCAACTGCCCACTCGTGAAGGGGCGCCCGCAACTGCCCACCCGCGAACGGACGCCCACCGCAACTGCCCACTCATGAACGGACGCCCACCGCAACAACCACCCGCGAACGGACGCCCCGCAACAACCACCCGCGAACGGATGCCCACCGCAACCGCCCAGCCTGAACGAGTTGCCCGGTAAGGCTTGTCGCGCCCGGAAAAGTCGACTAGCTTCGGTACTCCGTTTCGGCACGAAGATGCCGGATTATGGACAAACCACGGGAGGAACAGCGAATGAGAAGGCTAACCCGAATCGCGGCCTCGACCACGGTTGCGGTCTCAGCGATGGCCGGCCTTGCGGTGTTGACCGCACCGGCCGCCTTGGCCGCGACCAGCTGCTCGGGCACCATCACCTACGATCACACTTATAACGTAGGCGGAAACCCGGTTGCCGAGCTGACCATCTACTACAACTCGACCAACGGTGGCACCAACAGCGCGTGCCTGTATCACCGGGGCGCGTACTACGGCAAGAGCGAGCCGACCGCAATCCAGATCTACCGCTGCACCCAGCAGGCCACCGCGCCGGGCTCGCCCTGCACGATCGCCGTGGCCAGCCGGGTGGACAGCAACAATTACGCGTACTACGCCGGCCCGGTCGGGGTCACCGGCACCGCGAATTACTGCGTGGCGGTGCAGGCCTCGATGGGCTTGACCGGTGGCGGTGAGTTGCAGGTCGGCACCGGCACCCGGGGTTGTCCGGGAATTCAGACCTGAGGCCCAGACATCGCAGCAGCTAACGCTGGCCGGGCGCCACACCAGTCCATCGGTGCGGTGCCCGGTCAGCCATCAGACGGCGCAGTAGGAGTTGGTCTTTGTCTGGTTACGTGGTGCCGCAGCAGCCGTTCGGATCGATCATGATCCGCGCGTACGAGGTCATGTTCAGGTCGTACCGCATCGGGCTGTAGGCATCCAGCGAGCCGTTCTTGACCTGCTGGAATTCCTCCCGACCGTCCTTGTTGCGGTGCACGAACGCCCACAGCGTCCACGTCTCGGAGGTCGCCCGGTTGGTGTGCGCGTGTGCCCAGGCCGCATGTCAGGACACCGAGTACGTCAGGTCGACGTAGCCGATCGCGCTGCCATTGAGGTTCAGCGCGTTGTGAAAGATCACCTGCTGGTCCAGGCACCCGACCGATAGGCTGCGCCTGCTATGACCCACGACCTCGACGAGCGCCCGTTCCTGCTGCTGTCCATCCGCGCCGACGAGGCCGCGGCCGCCGACGAGCACGCCGCCATCGCCAGGTTCGGCGGGCTGACCGAATCGGAGCTGCACCTGTTCGGATTGCACAGCCAGCCATTGGGTGAACTCGACCTGGCCGGCTGGGCCGGGGTGATCCTGGGCGGCGGGCCGTACAACGTCAGCGACCCGGCCGACGCGAAATCGGCTGATCAGCGCCGAGCCGAAGCCGACCTGGCCAACCTGTTGGCTCGCGTCCTCGATCAGGATTTTCCTTTTCTGGGCTGCTGTTACGGCATCGGCGCGCTCGGCAGCCAGATCGGCGCGACGGTGGACCGGTCCTTCGGCGAACCGATCGGTGCGGTGACCGTCACGCTCACCGAGGCAGGCCGGGACGATCCGCTACTGGCCGACCTGCCCGCCAGCTTCGATGCCTTCGTCGGGCACAAGGAAGCGATCAGCGCCCTGCCCGCCAGCGCTACCGTGCTGGCCACCTCAGCCACCTGCCCGGTGCAGGCCTTCCGGGTCGGGCGCAACGTCTACGCCACCCAGTTCCACCCCGAACTGGACGTGCCCGGTCTCCACACCCGGATCGATGTCTACAAGCACGCCGGCTACTTCGATCCGGAATCGGCTGATTCGCTCAAGGCATCAGCCGGAGCCAGCAACGTTGCGCACCCGCCTACCCTGTTGCGCAACTTCGTCCGGCAGGCGCGCTCGCTGGCGCGGATGGCACAGTGATCGGATGATCTTCGACGTTGCAGCGGTTCGAGCCCAGTTTCCGGCGCTGGCGGCCGGTGCCGCGCATTTCGATGGCCCGGGCGGCTCGCAGACACCCGAGCCGGTGATCCGGGCGGTCACCGACACGCTGCGGTCCCCGATCGCGGTGCGCGGCTCGGTGACCGGGGCCGAGCGCAACGCCGAGTCGCGGGTGCAGGCCGGCCGGGCCGCGATGGCCGACCTGCTCGGCGCCGACCCGGCTGGCATCATCTTCGGCCGCAGCATGACCCAGCTGACCTTCGACCTGGCCCGCACCCTGGCCAAGACCTGGACGGCCGGCGACGAGGTGGTGGTCAGCCGGCTCGATCACGACGCGAACATCCGACCCTGGGTGCTCGCCGCCGAGGCGGTCGGAGCGACCGTCCGGTGGATCGACTTCGACCCCGACACGTCCGAGCTGATCGTTGCCGACGTGCTCGCTCAGCTGTCTGAGCGAACCCGGCTGGTCGCCTTGACCGGGGCGTCCAACCTGATCGGAACCCGGCCGGACCTGGCCGCGATCGCCGAGCAGGTGCACGCTCACGATGCGCTGCTGTTCGTCGACGGCGTGCACCTGGCAGCGCATGCCGGCATCGACCTGGCCGGCCTCGGTGCGGACTTTCTCGCCTGCTCCCCGTACAAGTTCTTCGGCCCGCACTGCGGGGTGCTGGCCGCCGCACCGCAGCTGCTCGAGCAGTTGCGGCCGGACAAGCTGGTGCCCTCGACCGACGCGGTGCCGGAACGGTTCGAGCTAGGCACCCTGCCGTATGAGTTGCTGGCCGGCACCGCAGCCGCTGTCGACTTCATCGCCGGACTGGTCGACACGACCGGTTCCCGGCGCGAGCGGGTGCTTGCCTCGCTGCGATTGGCCGCCGAGCACGAGCAGAACCAGTTGCGCCGGATCGAGCAGCGGCTGGCCGAAATCGACATGATCACCGTGCACTCGCGCGCCCGGCACCGCACGCCGACCCTGCTGATCACCTTCGCCGATCGGGACGTGGCCGACTGCTACCGGTTCCTCGCCGCGCGGGACGTCAACGCCCCGGCCGGTAGCTTCTACGCCTACGAGGCGGCCCGCCGGCTCGGCCTGCCCGGCGGCGGCCTGCGGATCGGGATCTCGCTCTACACCGACGACACCGATGTGGACCGGCTGCTGGACGGCCTGGACGAGTTCGTCGGCTGACTCTGCGGTTGCGGACCTTCGGCCCTTGCGGGCAGCGACGTCGGCGGCACAGAGTGCACCTCTAACGCAATTAGGGGGTTGCTGATGATGCGACGACTGTTGTCGATCTCGATCGGCGTGTGCGCGGTACTGGTCGCCGGCATCCTGCCTGCGTCGGCGGTAGGCAGCTTCGGTCCGGCAACGGCCGTGGTGGCAGGTTGTTCCGGTGGCGGGGGCGATGCTTCGATCGGTTCGGACGGCACCGTGCGTGGCTTCGCCGAATGCAGCGGCAACTCCTTCAGCCCGATCGTCTACTTCCAGCGCAATCCTGATGGCACGCACGTCGCGCTGTCCTCGCCGTTTTCCGGCCGGGTGCTGTCGGTCGCCTGGGACGGGGTGGACAGCACCTACGTGGTGTACGAGCAGAACTCCCAGCTAAGGATTGGCCGGCGGGTCGATCACAACGGCAGCTACTTCGCGGCCACCACGCTGTCCACGACCGGTGCCGGGGTAGTGCTTTACACCGCCTCGGTG
>JBDSAN010000479.1:0-18221 GCA_039922115.1 Jatrophihabitantaceae bacterium | reverse complement strand
CGGTCAGGCGCTGGTAGCGCTCGCGGGAGCCCGCGTCCTCCTCCTTCTCGAGGGCGAACGCCTGCATGGTCATGCGGTCAATGTAGCGGCGCAGCTGGTCGATCTCCTCTGGCGAGGAGTCGATCTCCATCCGCAGCCGGGACGCGGCCTCATCGATCAGGTCGATCGCCTTGTCCGGCAGGAACCGGGACGTGATGTAGCGATCGGACAGGGCAGCCGCGGCCACCAGCGCGCCATCGGAGATCTGCACCTTGTGGTGGGCCTCGTACCGGCCGGCCAGCCCGCGCAGGATGCCGATGGTGTCCTCGACGGTCGGCTCGCCGACCAGCACCTGCTGGAATCGCCTTTCCAACGCAGGGTCCTTCTCGATGTGCTGGCGGTACTCATCCAGCGTGGTGGCACCGACCATCCGCAGTTCGCCACGAGCCAGCATCGGCTTGAGCATGATGCCGGCGTCCATCGCGCCTTCGCCCGAGGCCCCAGCCCCCACCACGGTGTGCAGTTCGTCGATGAAGGTGACGATCTGGCCGTCGGAGTCCTTGATCTCGGTCAGCACCGCCTTGAGCCGTTCCTCGAACTCGCCCCGGTACTTCGCGCCGGCCACCATCGCGCCCAGGTCCAGCGACACCAGCCGCTTGCCCTGCAGCGATTCCGGCACGTCACCGGCGACGATCCGCTGGGCCAGGCCCTCGACGACGGCGGTCTTGCCGACGCCCGGTTCGCCGATCAGCACCGGGTTGTTCTTGGTCCGCCGGCTCAGTACCTGCACCACCCGCCGGATCTCGGAATCCCGTCCGATCACCGGGTCGAGCTTGCCCTCGCGGGCGGCGGCGGTCAGGTCGACGCTGTACTTTTCGAGCGCCTGGTAGCTGCCTTCCGGGTCGGGACCGGTCACCCGAGCCGAGCCGCGCACCTGTCCGAGCGCTGCCCGCAGCGCCTCGGGGGTCGCGCCGGCCCGGCCCAGCACGGTGGCAACTTCAGAGGGCACCTCGGCCAGCGCCAGCAGCAGGTGCTCGCCGGACAGGTACTCATCGCTGGCGTCCTTGGCGGTCCGCTCGGCCGCCGACAGCACGTTGAGCAACCCGCGCGAGGTCTGCGGCGCGGACACGCTGGCGCCGGCGGCGGCCGGCAGCGCACTGATCACATTGCCGAGCTGGCGGCTCAGCTCGTTCGGGTCGACCCCGACCGCCTGCACCATCGGGCGAGCCAGGCCCTGCTCGTCGGTGAGCAGCGCGACCGCCAGGTGGGCCGGTTCCACGGACGGGTTGCCTCGCTCGGCTGCCGCCCGCACAGCATTGGAGACGGCTTGTTGGCTGCGTGTTGTGAGGTCCATGAGCGGTGCGCCCCTCATTCTGCGGTGCTGTTGTTGGCTGGAGCGGCGGTCCAACCGCCGTCATCTGAGACAACGAACAGAAAGTTGAGTCTGTTCCACTCAACTCTATCGCGCCAGTCGTGCTCTACGGTCGATGAGTGCCGCTGCTCATACTGCTCAACGGCCCGCCGGGTGCCGGCAAGTCGACGCTGGCGCAGCGCTGGGTGGACGACCACCCGCTGGCGCTCAACCTGGACCTCGATCAGCTCTGGCTGGCGCTGGGACGCTGGCGCGATGACCCGCACGCGACCGGGCTGGCCGCCCGCGAGCTGGCGCTAGCGATGGCGGGCACCCAGCTGGCGGCCGGCCGATCGGTGATCGTCCCGCAATACCTCGGCCGGCCGGAGTTCGTCGATCAGCTAGCGGCCGTTGGCGGCGATGGCTTTCGGCACCTCGTGCTGCTGCCGCCGCTAGCGGTGCTCAGCGAACGGCTCCAGCAGCGACCGAACCATCCGGTCGCTGAATTTGGCCTCGGTCACGGCGGCGACGGCGAGCTGGGACGGATGTATGACCGGCTGGTCCAGCTCGCCGCCGAACGCGACGCGACCGTGATCACGACCGGCGGCGCCGAGGACGTGGACAGCTGCTACCGCCTGCTCACCGCCGCCCTGCCCTAGGCCCAACCTCAAACTGCATTGTGCGGCCCGAAACCATGCCGTTTCGGCTGAATCTTGTGGTTTCGGGTCGCACAATGCGTCGGATGCGCAAGCGGGACCCAACCGAACCGATCTTGGCCGGGTAGAGATAGGTGTGTATGCGATCTCGAGTTCGGCGCCGATGAACAGAGCCGACGAAACCGGTGCGATCGGCGATGACTCGCCGGCCGCGTTCAGCAATTGGGTCGAGCCGCATTGGCCCGCGATGGCCGCCCTGGCCCGCCGGCTGGCAATCCCCGACTGGGAGGACGTGCTGCAAGAAGCCCTGGGTTCGGCCTGGCGCAAGCGCACCCAGTTCGATCCAGCCAGAGGCAGCGCCCGAAACTGGTTGCTGGCGATCACGGCCGACCAGGCCCGCAAGAGCAAGCGCCGATTCCGGCCGATTCCGGTCGCCGATGCCTTCGACTCGGCTGCGCCCGGATCGGACAAGGCGCTCGAACTTGACCTGGAGCAGGCCATCGCCCGGTTGACGCCCCGCCAGCAGTTGGCGGTGAACCTGCGCTACTTCCTCGGCTTGCCGATCGCCGAACTGGCCACCGTGATGGCCTGCAGCGAGGGCACCGCCAAATCGACCCTGGCTGATGCCCGCCGGCTGATTCGCGCGAACCTCGGAGAGGACTACCGATGAGCACCGACTTCGAAGACCCGCAGCTGGATGCCCTGCTCGCGCGGCACGCGATCACCTGGCGGGCCGGTTTCACCCCGCCCCCGCTGGACGGAATGCTCGCGGTGGCGACCAAGCAGGACGCGCCACACCGACGGCGCTGGCTACTGCCGGTCGCCGCCGCCGTCCTGCTACTGGTCGCTCCGCTGCTGACCGTGCTAGCCACGCACCGGCATTCATCCGTTCGGCCGTCGGAGCAGCTCAGCACAGAGCCGAGCCCCACAGGCAAGCTGACCGTGATCGGCAAGGTGGGCTGGTCCAATGGCGTCCTTCAGGCAGACGGCCGGACCATCAAGGTTGAGTACACCTTCACCAGCTCCCTGCTCAAGTGCGGGCTGGGCATGCCGGTGCTGCGTGCGCAGGTGAGCTCGCAGACGTCCAGCAGTGTCACGGTCACCGCAGTGGCCTACCGGAGCGAGCAACCGCTACCGGACGCCACAGACATGTGCTCACCGTCGTCGCCACACCTGGGCACCTACCACGACAGCTCCACCGTGACCTTGCACGCAGCGCTCGGCAGCAGAACGGTGGTGGACGGCTGGACGACGCTGCAACACCCGGTGTTCGACGCGCGCGACATCCCAGTACCGGCCTACGTACCCGCCGGATTCGTCGATGATGGCGTGAGCTGGGCCGAATCCGACACCAAGCATCAGCTAGCCCAGCGGGCTTTCCACAACACGGTCGGCCAGTTCACCATCGAGCGCCTGATCTACGACCCGAATTTCATCACGATGGCGTTGTCCGTCCCGGCCGAGCCGGTCAGGGGCCACCCGGCTGAGTACTCGAAGGGTCCGTTCGGTGAGGTTGGCTGGCGGGATGGCAAGTACTTCTGGGTGGTCACCCAAATTACGTACGGCACCAGCGGCAAGATCCAGCTGGACAAGGCCACCCTGTACAAGATCGCCAATAGCCTGCCGTGACCGCGCCGGACGGCGGCGAAACGGCTGCTACTGCCTTCGGCGGACGCGTCCGGAAGGGTTCTGCTTGTGGCCACGCCCTGGCACAATTCGGCGGGTCTGCCCACCTTTTCGGCTTAAGGAGCACCATGCGCCTCATCCGCCGTATCGCCGTCCCTGCCGTTTCCGTCGCTCTGGTCCTGGCCCTCAGCCCAGCGATCAGCGCCAGCGCCAGCGCCCAGACCAGCCGGGCCACGGCCGTCCAGCCGTCGCACCTCAGCACCGGACCGACCAGCGGGCCATGCGCCTACACCCCCACCCCGGACGACCCCGCCGTGCGTCCGGTGTCGTTGCCGCCGGACCCGAGGCACACCCCCGACCACGGCAAGGTGTTCGTCACGTTCCTGACCAACCGCGGTCCGATCCCGATGCTGCTCGACCGGGCACAGGCGCCCTGCACTGTGCAGAGCTTCCTGCACCTGATCATCGCCCGGTTCTACAACGACACCATCTGCCACCGGCTGACCACCTACCCGACCCTGTCGGTGCTGCAGTGCGGTGACCCGAGCGGCACCGGCGAGGGCGGTCCCGGCTACTCCTACAAGGACGAACTGCCGACCAACCTGCCGACCTGGCCAGGCGATCCGGCCGGTAGCCCGGGTCGGGTTTACGCGCGCGGCACGCTGGCGATGGCAAATGCCGGCCCTGACACCAACGGCAGCCAGTTCTTCCTGGTGTACAAGGATTCCAAGCTGCGGCCGAACTACACCATCTTCGGCCAGATCCTGCCGCTCGGGCTGCGCACCCTGGACAAGATCGCGGCCGGCGGGGTGGCCCCGAGTGACCCCGGTGCCCCGCTGGACGGGCTACCGGCCCTAAACACCCACATCTACCTCGCCCTCTAGCTAGCGCCCTTAAGCGGATTTGTGCGGCCAGGTTGCTCGCAACACACCGTTGCCGATGAGCAGCCTGGCCGCACAATGCTGCAGGCGAAACTAGGGACGGGGACGCCAGACCACCAGCGCGGTGGACGGGTCGGCGAACGGCCGGCGTAGCGGCACCGAGACGATGTCGCCGCCGGCACCGGCCGAGAACATCCGCCGTGCCGGCAACTGGCTACGCGCGTAGCTGCGCTGGGCTTCAATCTCGGCCAGCCGGGAACGCAGCGCGTGCACCTCGTTCTCCAGCTCCAGGATGCGCTTGATCCCAGCCAGGTTCATGCCCTCCTGCTGGGACAGCCGTTGCACCTCGCGCAATTGCTCGATGTCGCGCGGCGAGTAGCGCCGGCCCCGGCCTGCGGTGCGCTGCGGTGACACCAACCCGAGCCGGTCGTACTGGCGCAGGGTCTGCGGGTGCATGCCGGCCAGTTCAGCGGCCACCGAGATCACGAATACCGCCGCCGACTCGGCAAACCGCGGACCAGGCTCTGGCCCGGATCGGTGAAACCCGCCCATGTCAGGCCTGCCTTGCCTGGGCGAACAGCCCCGCCCGCGGATCGTCGGCCGCGGTCGCACTGGCATAGGCCTCGACCGCGTCCTTGGCCGCGCCGTCGAGCTTCTGCGGGACGGTCACCGACACGTTGACCAGCAGGTCGCCGGCCGCGCCGTCCTTGCGCTTGACTCCCTTGCCCTTGACTCGCAGGGTCCGTCCGGACGGCGTTCCCGGCGGCAGCTTCACCGTCACGGTCGAACCGTCGAAGGTCGGGACCGAGATTTGGGCGCCGAGCGCGGCCTCCGGAAAGGTCACCGGCACCGTCACCGTCAGGTCGTCACCGTTGCGGCCGAACAGCGGGTGCGGTTCTACCGTCACGGTCAGGATCAGGTCACCGTTGCCGCCGGCACCGGGATTGCCCTTGCCCCGCAACCGGATCTTCTGCCCGTTGCGAACCCCGGCCGGCACCCTGGTGGTCACCGTGGACCCGTCGGCTCGGCGCAGGGTGACCGTGTCGCCTTCCACCGCCTGCCGGAAGGTCAGCGAGGTGGACGCCTCGACATCGCTGCCGGTACGCGGCACCCCGGCGCTGAAACCGGAAGCACCGCCGTTGTTGAACAGGCCTGCCAGCAGGTCGTCCATGTTGACGTTCGTCCCACCGGGCCCGGTCCCGCGACCGGACTGGCGGGAGAAGAAACCGCTGAACACGTCGTCGGAGAAGCCGCCGGACGGCCCGGAGCCGGCGGTGAACCGCGCACCGCCGTGGCTCATCGCCCGAACCGCGTCGTATTCCTTGCGCTGGCCGGCATCTGAGAGCACCGAGTAGGCCTCGCTGACCTCTTTGAACCGCTTCTCCGAGGCCGCGTCACCCGGGTTCTTGTCCGGGTGCAAGGTCTTGGCCAGCTTGCGGTAGGCCTTCTTGATCTCGGTGTCCGAAGCATCGGAGGCGACGCCCAGTGACTTGTAGAAGTCCCGGTCGAACCAGTCCTGATTTGCCACGATGACGTCCCTCCCTCTTCAGTCGCTCAGCTGGGGTCCGCGACCGAGACTCGGGCCGGCCGGATGACCTTCTCACCGATCCGGTACCCCGGCTGCAGGACGCCCACGACGGTGGTTACCTCGGTACCTTCGGCCAGTTCTTCCTCGACATGCATCAGGGCATCGTGCACCGACGGATCGAAAGCGGTGCCCGGCTCGCCGAAGCGCTGCACCCCGTACTTGGTCAGGATCGCCTCGAACTTCTCAGCGACGCTGGCGAACGGGCCGGACTCCAGATCGCCATGCTGGCGAGCCAGGTGGATGTCATCGAGCACCGGCAGCAGCGACTCGACCACCGAGGCGATGGTCAACTCCCGGGCCGCGGCCCGATCCCGGTCCACCCGCTTGCGGTAGTTGGCGTACTCGGCCTGCAGTCGTTGCAGGTCAGCAAGCCGCTCAGCCGCAAGCACCTCGGTGGGATCGACCTCAGCCACCAGCTCTGCCTCGGTCAGCCCTGCCTCGGTCTGGCCTGCGTCTGTCAGCCCTGCCTCGGCCTGGCCGGCTTCGGCCGCTGCCGGACTACCGGCCGACCCGCCAGTGCTGATCTTTCTCTTATCGGCAAAGGTGAAACCCGATGGCGGCTGCGCGCCGCCATCGGTTTCGTCGGACTTGGGAGTCACTACTTCTCCTCGTCGATGACCTCGGCGTCGACCACATCGTCAGCACCGGCACCGTCAGTCGCGGCGCCCTCGGCACCGGCGTCCGTGCTGGTTGCCGACTCTTGCGACGCCGCCGCGTACAGCGCCGAGACCACCTTGCTGCTGACTTCGTTGAGCGCGGTCACCTTGGTCTGGATCGCCTCGTTGCTGGCACCGGCATCAGCCAGCACCGTCTTCAGCTCGGCCAGCGCGCCCTCGAGCTCGGTCTTGGACTCGGCCGGGATCTTCTCGCCGGAATCGGCGATCAGCTTCTCGGTCTGGTACACCAGCTGCTCGCCGCCGTTGCGGGTCTCGGCCGACTCGCGCCGGGCCTTGTCCTCGGCAGCGTGCGCCTCGGCGTCGGCCATCATCCGGTCGATCTCGTCCTTGGACAGGCTGGAACCGCCGGTGATGGTCATGCCCTGCTGGTTGCCCGAAGCCAGGTCCTTGGCCGAGACGTTGACGATGCCGTTTGCGTCGATGTCGAAGCTGACCTCGACCTGCGGGACGCCGCGCGGAGCGGCCGGGATGCCGGTCAGCTCGAAGACGCCCAGCTTCTTGTTGTACGCCGCGATCTCGCGCTCACCCTGATACACCTGGATCTGCACGCTGGACTGGTTGTCATCAGCGGTGGTGAAGATTTCCGAGCGCTTGGTCGGGATGGTGGTGTTGCGCTCGATCAGCTTGGTCATGATGCCGCCCTTGACCTCGATGCCCAGCGACAGCGGGGTGACATCGAGCAGCAGGACGTCCTTGACCTCGCCCTTGAGCACGCCGGCCTGCAGCGCCGCACCGACCGCGACGACCTCGTCCGGGTTGACGCCCTTGTTCGGCTCCTTGCCGCCGGTCAGTTCCTTGACCAGGTCGACAACGGCGGGCATCCGGGTGGACCCACCCACGAGCACCACGTGATCGATCTTGTCCAGCGCGATGCCGGCATCGCGGATCACGTTCTGGAACGGCACCTTGGTGCGCTCGAGCAGGTCTGAGGTAATCCGCTGGAACTCTGCCCGGCTGAGCTGTTCGTCCAAGAACAGCGGGTTCTTCTCCGCGTCCACCGTGATGTAGGGCAGGTTGATCGAGGTCTGCTGCGAGCTCGACAGCTCGATCTTGGCCTTCTCGGCCGCCTCGCGCAGTCGCTGCAGGGCCATCTTGTCCTTGGTCAGGTCGATGCCGTGGGCAGCCTTGAACTTGTCGATCAGCCAGTTCATGACCTTCTGGTCCCAGTCGTCACCACCGAGGTGGTTGTCACCGTTGGTGGCCTTGACCTCGATGACGCCCTCACCGATTTCAAGTAGCGAGACGTCGAAGGTGCCACCACCGAGGTCGAATACCAGGATGGTCTGCTCGCTCTCGCCCTTGTCCAGGCCGTAAGCCAGCGCCGCCGCGGTCGGCTCGTTCACGATCCGCAGCACGTTCAGGCCGGCGATGGTGCCGGCTTCCTTGGTCGCCTGCCGCTCGGCGTCATTGAAATAGGCCGGCACGGTGATCACCGCGTCGGTGATCGTTTCGCCCAGGTAGGACTCGGCGTCGCGCTTGAGCTTCTGCAGCGTGCGGGCGCTGATCTCCTGCGCGGTGTACTTCTTGTCGTCGATGGCCACAGACCAATCGGTGCCCATGTGGCGCTTCACCGACCGGATCGTCCGGTCGACGTTGGTGACGGCCTGGCGCTTGGCGACCTCGCCGACCAGCACCTCGCCGTTCTTGGCGAACGCTACGACCGACGGCGTCGTGCGCGAGCCTTCTGCGTTCGCGATAACCTCCGGCTCGCCACCGGTCAGGACGGCGACGACGGAGTTGGTGGTGCCCAGGTCAATGCCGACCGCGCGTGCCATGTGAACTCCTCTTTCATTGCTTCGGGGTCTTGGTGGTGCTGTCTCGGGTGATGCCAGTTCGATGGTGCTGCCCGGATCGGCCCTCTGTCAAAAGAACTGAGTCGAGGCGACTCAAGTTCCCTCGTCCTGCGTGACCTCGGCCACAGCAGCCGCTGCCCGCGCCCCGAGCACCGAGCTCCGAGCCCGGCCCCGAGCCCGCCCCCACAAAGGCGCTGCTGGGTTTGGGCGTAGTGGCCGCGCTCCTGGTTGCCGGGCTGGCCCGGCTTCGGCCAGCGTGCCCTGGTCGGGCACTTCCATTGGCGCGCTGACCTTCACTGACGTAACCAGCGGCACAGTCATCAGCTGCACCTCCAGCTCGATGCACGGCACTGCCGTTGCGATTCCGGCTGGGCCGCTCAGCACCGCCACCGGATCGGTCTGGATGACCTGCACCGGCCCGCTCGGTCTGACTTTCACAATTGCCCAGGTCAATACCTGGTCCATCGCGTCGACGGCGGTCAACTCAATCAGCCTGCATTTCGCTGGTTCCGGCTGCAGCTTCAACGTGACCGGCTCGGCGAATGCCACCTATAACAGCACCACCCAGGTCTTCAAGTTCGCACCGATCGTCGGCAGCGGCGCCGTCCTGACCGTCTCATCGCTGAGCGGCTGCTTCGGGATAATTCACAACGGCGATGCCGAGCAATTTGCGGGCAGTTACCAGCTCTGAGCCCGTGGCCGGCACCGCGCCGGCCGCGTCTGCTGCAAGATTGAGCTATGGCTGAGATTCGCCGGGCCGGGCCGGACGACTGGCAGCAGTTGCGCGCCGTCCGGTTGCAGGCGCTGGAGGCCGACCCGTCGGCCTTCGGCTCGACGCTCGACCGCGAGCTGGCCTTCGCCGAGGACGAGTGGCGCGGTCGGACCCGAAGCGCGACGAACCTGCTCGCCGTCGAGGCCGGCTCCGATCGGGTGATCGGTATCGGCACCGTCCGCCAGTTGGACGATGGCCGCACCGGTGAGCTCAACGCGATGTGGGTCGACCCGCAGGCTCGGGCCGACGGGGTGGGCGGCCAGTTGCTGGCCGCGTTGCTCGACCAGGCCCGGGCTGCTGGCTGCCAGCAGGCCCAGCTGCGGGTGACCACCGGCAACGATGCCGCCATTAAGCTGTACGAGCGGGCCGGATTCGTCGCGACCGGACGGACGGAACCGCTGCCGAGCGACCCGCAGCTGACCATCGTGGAATACGTGCTCGCACTCGGCTGAGCCGGTAAGTTCACCGGCATGCAGGTACAGCTGAGGCACAACCCGTCCTTCACCGTCGCCCGGTGCCTGCTGGCGCCCGGCGAGCCGCTGCGGGTCGAGGGCGGCGCGATGATCGCGCACAGCGCCGGCGTCCAGCTCGAAGCCAAGGCCCAGGGCGGCGTGCTCAAGGGCCTGAAGCGGGCCGCGCTCGGTGGTGGTTCGTTCTTCGTCACCACCTACACCGCGCCGCCGCAGGGCGGCTGGGTCGATGTGGCCGGCGTGCTGCCCGGCGACGTGACCTACCTGCCGATCACGCCGGATCGACCGTTCTTCATCACCCGGGGCAGCTGGATCGCCAACTCGCACGGCGTCGAGATCGATACCCAATGGGGCGGCATGGCCAACCTGTTCGGCGGCGAGGGCGGCTTCGGCTTCCGCGCGTCCGGACAGGGTGAGGCGATCGTGAACGTCTACGGCGCCATCGACTACCTCGACCTGCAGCCCGGCGAGCAGGTCACCGTGGATACCGGGCACGTGGTCGCCTATGACCTCGGCGTGCAGTTCCGGATGCGGCGCGCCGTTCAGGGCAAGAGCATTCAGAGCATGAAGTCCGGCGAGGGCTGGGTGTTCGACTTCATCGGACCCGGCCGGGTATTGCTGCAGACCCGCAACCCGGAGGCGTTCGCGCAGTGGGTTGCCTCGGCCATCCCCGGCAACAACCCGCGCGAGGGACTCGGCGGCGGCGCGACCGACATCATTGGCGGCATCTTCCGCAGCTGACCGGACGGCTCGCCTACTGGTTGCCAACCTGGACCGGACGGCTGACCTACTTCAGGTCGGCCGAGGACTTGCCGAGCAGCCTGCGGGCCACGATGAGTTGCTGGATCTGCTGGGTTCCCTCGAAGATGTCGAGGATCTTGGCGTCCCGCGCCCACTTCTCCAGCAGACTGCGCTCGGCGTAACCCAGGGCGCCGGCCAGCTGGACGCAGCGCAGCGTGATCGCGGTGGCCGACCGGCCGGCCTTTGCCTTGGCCATCGAGGCGTGCAGCGAGTTCGGCTTGTTGTTATCGGCCAGCCAGGCCGCCTCCAGCGTGGTCAGGTAGGCCCCTTCCCAGTCGGCCTCCAACTGCAGGAAGGTCGCCGCCGCCGCCGGCTGGGTCAGCGCCGGCCTGTCGTAGTCGACCTCGATGCCGGCCTCAGCCAGGACCTGGCGGGTCTCGTCCAGGGCGGCCTTGGCAACGCCGAGCGCCATCGCGGCCACGAGTGGACGGGTGTTGTCGAAGGTCTGCATCGCCCCGGCGAAGCCCTGCTCGGCATTGATATCCGGGTCCCCAAGCAGGTTCGCTGCCGGCACCCGGCAGTCGGTGAACCGGATCGTCGCGGTGTCCGAGGCCCGGATGCCGAGCTTGCGTTCCAACCGCTCGACCACCATGCCCGCAGTGCCCTTCTCGACCACGAAGGACTTGATCGCGGCCCGTCCGAGCGAGGAGTCCAGCGTCGCCCACACCACCACCGCGTCGGCCCGCTGCCCGGCGGTGACGTAGATCTTCTCGCCATTGATGACGTAATCCTCGCCGTCGCGGACCGCCGTGGTGCGAATCGCGGCCGAGTCGGAGCCACAGCCCGGCTCGGTGATCGCCATCGCCGCCCAGACGCCTGCGAAGCGCGCATGCTGCTCGTCGTTGGCCACCGAAGCGATCGCGGCGTTGCCCAAGCCCTGCCGGGGCATCGACAGCACCAGCGCGACATCACCCCAGGACGCCTCCAGCACCGACAGCACGGTGGACAGGTTGGTGCCGTTGCGGGTCGTCCCCGCCTTGTCCTGGCCGCCCTCGGTGCGGCGCACGCCGGCTGCCCCGGTGCCGCCGGCTCCGGAGGCGTTCAGGCCGTCCACCAGGGCGGCCAGCATGTCCAGCTCGGCCGGGTACTCATGCTCGGCCAGGTCGTACTTGCGAGAGTTGGCGCGCAGCACTTCCACCGCGACCCGGTGCGACTGGCCGAGCAAGGTCTTGAACTTCGCCGGAACCTCGAGGTTGATCATCAGATCAGCACCGCGCCTTCCATCAGGCCGGCCGCGCGCAAGTCCCGATACCAGCGCTCGACCGGATGCTCCTTGACGAACCCGTGCCCGCCCAGCAGTTGCACGCCGTTGCTGCCGATCTGCATGCCGTGCTCCGAGGTCAACGTCCGCGCGAGCATCGCTTCCCGGGCGAAACTGCGGCCCTGCTCGGCGCGGCTGGCAGCTCGATAGGTGGCCAGCCGCATGCCTTCGAGCTCGATGCCGATATCGGCCACCATGAACGCCACCGACTGCCGGTTGCTGATCGGTTCGCCGAAGGCCTGCCGGTCGTTGACGTAGGGAATGACGTAGTCCAGGACGGCCTGCGCGGTGCCGACCGCCAGCGCCGCCCAGGCCAGCCGGCCCAGCCGGATGCAGTCGGCGTAGGCCTCGGCTCGCTCGGCCGGGCTCACCCCGCCAAGCCGGGCTGCCGCGCTGATCCTGACCTCGTCCAGCACCAGCCGTCCCATGCCGGCCGCCCGCAACCCCATCGCCGGTTCGGCCTCAACGATCAGGCCGCTCGTATCGGATTCGACCAGGAACAGCGACGGTCCCTCGCCCGGCACCTGCGCGGCGATCACGAACAGCTCGGCCCGGGCCGCGCCCGGCACCAGCGCCTTCACCCCGTCCAGGACGAAGCCGTCCCCGCTCGGACGGGCTGTGGTGCTCAGCGTGAACGGGTCGAACAGCGGCCGGGGCTCGAGCACCGCCAGCGCGGCGGCCGGCGGGCTGTCGGTCAGGAACGCCGGCAGGTAGCTCGCCTGCTGCTGCTCGGTGCCCCACAGCACCAGCGCGGTGCTGACCGCGGCCGGTGCGAGCAGCGCGACTGCCAGGCCCATATCGCCATGCCCGAGCGCTTCGGCGACCAGCGCGCCGGTCACCGCCGAGCGTTCGGAACCGGCCCCGCCGAGCTCGGTCGGCACCCCGAGGTAGCTGATCCCGAGCTCGCTCGCGGCCCGGCTGAGCAGCAGCTCAGGCGCCTGGCAACTGGTGTCGGCATCGGCCGCGGCCGGCCGCAATTGCTCGGCCGCGAACTCCGTGGCGGCCTGCTGGATCATCCGCTGCTCGTCGGTGGGCGTCAGGTCGAACAGCTTCGGACGAGCCACCGCCGGCAGCCGCCGCGCCGAGGAATCCGGCCGGGATCGCTGGGCGGCGCTGAACGTCCGGCTGGCCGCGCCGAGGGTCCTAAAGCCGGTCTTGGTCGCCTGGAACACGGTCCGCTCGACCGGCCGGCGCAGGCCGAACCGGTCCAGGGCGCGCACGCCGGCCAGCCGGTTCAGCAGCGCCAGGCCGACTCGCATCGGGTCACGGCGCTCAGCGCGCGAGGTCGTAATGCTTTGCATGCGGTACACGATACTCAAAGTATCGGGTACTTCGCCAGCGCGTCGCCATGTTAAGCCGCCGTTTTGATACCCTCTCGACCTGCTCCTGTCCGTCGATTACGCGGGCGGACTGCCGAGTCCTGGGATACATGTCACCGGGCCCCGCCGAATCGAGGAATCCGTGACCAGCTATCCACCCGACCAGCCGGGCCGCCGACCGGTCGAACCGGACGACGCAGAACTCGGCGGCGCGGACCACTACGACGAGTGGCAGCCGCCACCTCCGGCCGGCCCGGGCTACCAGCCAACGCAGGGCTACCAGCCGAACCAGGGCTACCAGCCAACGCCGGGCTACCAGCCAACGCAGGGCTACCAGTCGAACCAGGGTTACCAGCCGCCGGTCGGCTACCCGCCGCTGCAGCCGGTCTATCAGGACCAGTCCGCGCGCAGCCGGGATGGCTTCTCGATCGCCGCCTTCGTCCTCGGATTGGTCGCGATCTTCCCCCTTGCGATCGCCTTCGGCATCGTCGGCCTGGTTCGAACCAAGCGCCGGGTTCGTAAGGGTCGCTGGATGGCGGTGACCGGAATGGTGTTAGGCCTTGCCTGGATCGCGGCGATCATCGGCCTGATCGCGGTCGCGGTCGGCCAGCAGCCCAGCAGATCCGCCGATGGCAAAGTGACCAAGGCCGGCCAGGCCTCGCTGACTGACCTCCGGATCGGCGATTGCTTGAAGCTGCCCGCCAGCAGCGGCACCGGCAGCATGCACACAGTGCGCGACGTTCCCTGCAACGAGCCGCACAACAGCGAGGTCTTCGCTAGCGTCACACTGAGTGGCTCGTCCTATCCAGGCCAGATTGCCGCCGAGCAGGCTGCGCTCGCGCTGTGCCAGGCACCTGGCCGGACCTATATCCGGACGAGCAAGGTGCGATTGACGTTGCTGGTGCTGGTTCCGCAGCGGCTTAGCTGGAACGCCGGCAACCACGACGCGCGCTGCGTCGCGGTCGATCCCGCTGGCGACCACTCTGGCGACATCCGCCAAGATAGGTAGCCGCACGCCCGCAGCCCCGCCGGCGGTGTGATCAACGCGGTAGCCGCTCAGCTTGGTTACTCGCCGGTAACTGTGAGTACGCTGGCCCGGTCATCGCCGGACATGCCGACGCTGGAGGTAACAGTGGCTTTGCGCATCACGCTCACCGTTCTGATGACGCTCGTGACGGTGGCCGTCGCCGGCCGGCGGGTGTACTGGCTGGTGCGGCTGATCCGGTCCGGCGCGGCCGCTCCCGGCCGGGGCAAGGGCGCCGGCGAGCGGGTGGCCAACGACGCGGGTGAGGTGCTCGGTCAGCGCCGGCTGCTGAAGTGGTCCGTCCCCGGACTGGCGCACTTTTTCACCTTCTGGGGATTCGTGATCCTCAACCTGACCATCCTTGAGGCCTACGGCGCGCTGCTGATCAACCGGGACTTCCACATCCCGCTGGTCGGCAAGTGGCAGGTGCTCGGGTTCGTCGAGGACCTGATGTCGGTCGCGGTGCTGCTCGGCCTGGCCACCTTCGCGATCCTGCGTTACCGCAACGCGCCCGAGCGCCGGAAGCGGGAATCTCGCTTCTACGGTTCGCACAACGGTGCCGCCTGGGTGATCCTGGCGATGATCGCGCTGGTGATCGTGACCCTGCTGCTCCTGCGCGGCGCGCAGCTGAATGCCGACCAGTTCCCGTACGGGCATTCCAAGTGGACCTTCGCGTCCTACCTGGTCGCCAAGGCGCTCGGCAGCGGGGCCTACAACACCGGCCTGGCCACGGTGTTCCTGCTTGCGCAGGTGGCGGTGGTGCTCGCTTTCCTGATCATCGTGACCTATTCCAAGCACCTGCACATCGCGACCGCCCCGATCAACGTCTACTTCAAGCGGCTGCCCAAGGCCCTCGGGCCGCTGCTGCCGGTCACCGATGCCGACGGCAAGGCGATCGACTTCATGGACGTGGAGAACCTGTCCGAGGACACCGTGTTCGGCAAGGGCAAGATCGAGGACTTCACCTGGAAGGGCTACCTGGACTTCGCCACCTGCACCGAGTGCGGCCGTTGCCAGTCCCAGTGCCCGGCCTGGAACACCGGCAAGCCGCTGTCGCCGAAGCTGCTGATCATGGACCTGCGCGATCACCTGTTCGCCAAAGCCCCTTATCTCATCGATGGAAAGTCGATTCCGGACGGTGCGGTGCCGGACTTCGCGACGCCGGCCGCCAAGGGCGGATCGCACGGCACCCACGTTCCCGAGGCGGGCTTTCCGCGGGTTACCGGATCGGGCATCGAGCAGGCCTCCCGCCCGCTGGTCGGCGATGCCGCCAGCTACGGCGTGATCGACCCGGACGTGCTCTGGTCGTGCACGACCTGTGGTGCCTGCGTCGAGCAATGCCCGGTGGATATCGAGCACATCGACCACATCGTGGACATGCGCCGCTACCAGGTGCTGATCGAGTCGTCGTTCCCGTCCGAGGCCGGCACCATGCTGCGCAACCTGGAGAACAAGGGCAACCCGTGGGGCTTGCCGGCCAAGAACCGCGAGGAATGGACCGAGGGGCTCGGCTTCGACGTCCGCCGGGTCACGCCCGGTGCGCCGCTACCGGACGAGGTCGAGTACCTGTTCTGGGTGGGCTGCGCCGGCGCACTGGAGGACCGGTCCAAGAAGGTCACCAAAGCCTTTGCCGAGTTGCTGAATGTGGCCGGGGTCGAGTTTGCCATTCTGGGATCGAACGAAACCTGCACCGGTGATTCGGCTCGCCGGCTCGGCAACGAGTTCGTGTTCCAGATGCTGGGGACCGAGAACGTCGAGAAGCTCAACTCGATCGCGCCGGCTGACCGTCCACTCAAGATCGTGGCGACCTGCCCGCACTGCTTCAACACCATCGCCAACGAGTACCCGCAGCTGGGCGGTAACTACGAGGTCGTGCACCACACCCAGCTGCTCGGCAAGCTGGTCGCCGACGGCCGGCTGACCCCGGTCGAGCCGGTCGACAAGAACGTCACCTACCACGACCCGTGTTACCTGGGCCGGCACAACAAGGTCTACACCCCGCCACGCGAGGTGCTCGGCGCGATTCCGTCGCTGAAATCGCAGGAAATGCACCGGTGCAAGGACCGTGGTTTCTGCTGCGGGGCCGGCGGCGCCCGGTTCTGGATGGAGGAGAAGATCGGCAAGCGGATCAACGTCGAGCGCACCGAGGAGGCGCTCGGCCTGAACCCGGACCTGATCTCGACCGCCTGCCCGTTCTGCATGGTGATGCTCTCGGACGCGGTCACCGCCAAGAAGGCCGATGGCACCGCCGCCGAGCACGTCCAGGTGCTGGATGTTGCCCAGATCCTGCAGCAGTCGATGGGACGTCCGGCGGTAGCCGAAGCGGAGCCGGCGCCAGAACCAGCCTGAGCTTGCTCAACTGATCAGGCGCGGCTGATCAGGCGAACAGGCGCGCCCAGTCGTCGGACCAGATCTCGCCATACCGGCTTGTGCAGTGTGCGTACTTCGCGCGTTGCCAGGCAGCAACGGCATCCTTGGTTGGCGCCTCGAACTTGCCGTCGGCCCAGCCGGCAGCCTTCGGCGCGTAGCCAAGTGCCTGCAGGCGCTGCTGGATCTTGCGCACCCAGTTGCCTTCGGCGGCGTTGATTCCGCCGTGGCATTCGTCCGGGCCGGTGATGAGGCCGAAGTAGTGCCCGGTTGGCAGCGGCCAGCCGGCAGGATCCGCGGCCGATGGCTTCGACGGTGGGCCCGGCTGCGGGCTGGCGCCACCACCCATCACGTCCGCAATGGGAGCGAGGGCTGCGGGGTCATTGGTATGCGCGCGGTAGATCGAGAGGTGGACGTGCCACAGATGGCTGGCATCCCACTCGCCTAGAGCTTCCCGGCGGTTGGACAGGTCGAAGCTGTGGGTGCGCGTGCCGTCGGTGGTGCCGCAAAATTCCCGCAGCGCCCGCAGGCGGGGATCGCCCACTTTCGCCGCGCTGATCAGCCGCGCGGTTACTGCACGCATCTGGTCGGGCGGCAGTGTCACGTCCAGCGCCGAGGCGGCCCAGCCATCGCCCTGCTGGTCGAGGGCGTGCTGGCGTGAGTAATCGCCGCCGGGAACCACGTTGCGGCAGCGGTGGTAGCCGTAGGTATGGGCGCTGTCTCCGACAATTCCCGATAGTTCGGCGGCCGGAATGCGAGCCTTGACGAGGTCGTACAAGCCGCGAATGGCAGAAGGGGCGTACTCGTTCATCGAGCCCTCCCTCTAGGTTCAGACCTGCGCTTTGCACGGAAACACTCCAATAGGCATTTCGTCAAGCGATGTGGCTATATCAGCGCCCCGAGCAGCAGGGGCGGGTAGTTTGCGCTTCTGCGAGTGCTGCCGCGACCGGCGACTGGCCAGGCCCCGCCAGCCGGCATCGGCGGCGGAGCCGAGCCGGTCGCAATTCGTTCGGCGTTAAGTCCGCTGTAAGCGCTTGACGCCGGCTGGACCCGATCACTAGAAAGGCTTTCAGCGGGGGCTGTCCGGTAACTCGTCTGCAACGGGAAGGCTCTACCATGCGCAATCACTCATCCCATCCTTCTCGCAGATCGCGAGCGCGCCGGCTGATCGGCCTCGGTGCCGCGCTGGCCGGCCTTGGCGCGCTCACGCTCGCCGGCTCGGACACCGTCTCGGCCTCGCCGCGAATGGGCGGGCACCCGCACCAGATCGCTGGCAACGTGGTGGCCAACCTGTTCGAGTGGAACTGGAAGTCGGTCGCCAACGAGTGCACCACCGTGCTCGGCCCGAAGGGTTATGCCGCGGTTCAGGTAGCCCCGCCGCAGGATTCGCTGTCGCGAACCGCCACCGACAGCACCCCGGTGCTGCACCCGTGGTGGGAGGTCTACCAGCCGGTCGACTACAACCTGACCAGCCGGATGGGCAACGAGGCGCAGTTCAAGTCGATGGTCGCCACCTGCCGCAAGGCCGGGGTCAAGGTCTATGTCGACGCGATCATCAACCACATGACGGGCCAGGGCAACCTGTCCTACGGCGGCGTGAGCTACTCCAAGTTCGAGTACCAGGGCCTGTACACCAGCGCGAACTTCCACCACACG